>DATDEH010000058.1 GCA_036523395.1 Candidatus Limnocylindria bacterium
CCTGTCCGCCGACTCGCGTCAGGTGTACCGCGGCATGGACATCGGCACCGCGAAGCCGACGCGCGCCGAGCGTGCACGCGTGCCGCATCACCTCATCGATGTCGCCGATCCCGGCGAGCGTTACGACGTGTTCCGCTATCAGCGTGATGCGCGTGCCGCGCTCGACGGCATCAGGGCGCGCGGTCGCGCTGTGGTCGTCGTGGGCGGGACCGGACTCTACGTCCGTGCGCTCCTCGACGGCCTCGACCTCGCGTCCGTCCCGACCGATCCGGTCCTGCGGGCGAAGATCGAGGCGGACGCCGCCCGCGACGGCCCGGACGCGCTGCACCGCAGACTGCAGGAGCTCGATCCCGAGGCTGCGGCCCGCGTCGACGCGCGCAACGTCCGGCGCGTCGTGCGCTACGTCGAGGCGGCGCTCCTCACCGGCGGTCTCACCGCGAGCTGGCGTCGCGATGGCGCGATCCCCTCGCGCAAGGTCGGCCTCGCGCCGCCGCGCGAGGCGCTCATCGCCGCGATCGAAACGCGCGTGGAGCGCATGGTCGACGCCGGCGTTCTCGACGAGACGCGCTCCCTCCTCGCGTCCGGGCTCGATCCGACGCTGCCCAGCTTCAGCGGGCATGGGTACGTCCACTGGGCGAAGCACCTCGCCGGTGCGGTCACGCTCGATGAGGCCATGCGGCTGACGGTGCGGGACACGCGGCGGTACTCACGGCGTCAGATGACATGGTTCCGGCGCGACAGCGCGATCCGCTGGGTCGATCCGACCACAGAGGATCCACTGCCTGCGACACTGTCAGGATGATCGACACCACGGTGCCTCCCGAGCGCGCGTATCTCGTCGCGCTCGACCAGCCGCGTGCTCGCTTCGATGCTGACGATTCCCTTGACGAGCTCGCCTCGCTCGTGGACGCCGCCGGCGCGGTCGTAGCCGGTCGCTTGGTGCAGCAGCGGCGGGCGCCCGACCCGAACACCTGGGTGGGGAAGGGGAAGGCGGCCGAGATCGTCACCGAATGCGCACGTGTCGGGGCTGATCTGGTCGTCTGCGACGACGAGCTCACGCCACGGCAGCAGCGCGGCCTGGAGGAGCTCGCAGGACGCCGCGTCGTCGATCGCTCCGCGGTGATCCTCGACATCTTCGCGCGCCACGCGCGAACGAAGGAAGGTCGCGTCCAGGTCGAGGTCGCGCAGCTCGAGTACCAGATGCCGCGACTGCGGGGGATCTGGAAGGGCCTTTCGCGCCTCGGCGGTGGCATCGGGACGCGCGGACCTGGCGAGTCGCTCCTCGAAACGGATCGCCGCGTCATCGAGCGGCGGCTGATCGATCTTAAGGCACGCCTAGGCGAGGTCCACCGCCAGCGCGAGCGCAGCCGGCTCTCACGAAGTCGCGACGGCCTGTACCTCGCGGCGCTGGTGGGCTATACGAACGCGGGCAAGTCGACCCTCATGAACGCGCTCTCGAATGCGGACGTGCTCGTCGCGGACCAGCCGTTCGCGACGCTGGATCCGACCACGCGACGTCTCCGGCTGCCCTCGGGCACGACGCTGCTCCTGTCGGACACCGTGGGTTTCGTGAACAAGCTTCCGCCCACGCTCGTCGCCGCGTTCCGCGCGACGCTCGAGGAGCTGAACGACGCCCATCTTCTCGTGCACGTCGTCGATGTCGGTCATCCGAACCTCCACGAGCGGATGATCGTGGTCCGTGAGACGCTCGCGTCCCTCGACCTCGCCGCACGCGAAAGCCTGATCGTGTTCAACAAGGCCGACACGCTGCGTGGCGCGGAAGGCGAGGCTCTTCGGGAGGCGCTCGGTGCGGAGTTCCCCGGCGCGGTGTTCGTCTCGGCGTCGCACGGGGAAGGAGTCGAGGCGCTGCGCGAGCGGCTCGCGGAGGTCGCTGCGTCGCACTGGACCAAGGTCGATGTCACGGTGCCGTACAACGAAGGCGCCATGGTGCAGCGCGTGCGCGAGCGCGGATCACTGCGGAACGCCGAGTACGGCGAAGCTGGAATACGGATCGAGGCCGATGTTCCGGCGGACCTCGCGGCCGAGCTGACGTCGCGTCAGACCCGGGTGGTCAGCTCCGACCGACGATGATCGGGAGGCTGGGGTCGTTGCCCCATTCCTCCCAGCTGCCGTCGTAGGTGCGGACGTCGTCGTGACCGAGCGCCG
>DATDEH010000059.1 GCA_036523395.1 Candidatus Limnocylindria bacterium
TTGGGCGTGCCGACGAAAGAGCTCGAAATCGGCTAGCGACCTGCGGGCGCCGCGGGTGACGCGGCGAGACACGTGCTGGCGAGCGAGAGTGGAGGGGCCCCGCCGGCAGACGAGGTCATGCGAGCGGTCAGGGCGGGGAGGCCAACTCGCGAGCGAGCAGTGCGAGCCGCGGCAGGACCCGCGGCGCGTAGCACAGGCGTTGCTGGCATTCCTCCTGCTCTTGCTCCGTCTCAAATTCAGGTGGAGGGTCACATGGAAGAGCGGAAGACGACAGTTGAGAAGCGCACCGAAGTTACGCGGGAAGACCGTGTTGCGGATCCGAAGACCAAGACGACGAACGTGAACATCGGCAGCGACGGAAGCACGCAGGTCCAGGAAGAGCAGGAGATCGTCGACGACCCGGTGGGGTCGACGATCATCCGCCAGGAAGAGACCGTCGAGAAGCAGCAGCGCTAAGAAGCGCGGCGCTCTCGGCGCTACTGCGGCGTGCGCGAAGCGCACACGCCAAGCAGATGAGCGCAGCGAATGCTGCGCGATTATCCTCCAACAAGAACGCGCCGGGAGGGCCTCCTTGATCAGCAGCGCCGCTCGCAATCGCATCAAGCTCGCCATCGACCAGCTCGAGGAAGGCTTCCATCGCTACGACGAGCAGTCGGCCCTGGATGCCAACGAGTCGTTCGAGGCCGCGCTCAAACGCGGTAAGGCGATGGGCTACCAGGAAGCCGCGCACCTCGTGAAGTCCGCACTGCACGACATCGACGTCAAGAGCCTCTAGCCCGCGATGATCACGGCGGTCGTACTCATCACGGCAGAGCGCGGCGCTCTCCCGAAGATCGGCGAAGAGCTCGCGGCCGTTGAGGGCGTGTCGGAGGTGTACTCGGTCACCGGCGAGATCGACTTCGTCGTGATGGTGCGCGCCCGGGAGCACGAGGAGCTCGCCGACATCGTGACTCGGCGCATCGCGCAGGTGCCCGGCGTCGCGCGCACGCACACCCACGTCGCATTTCGCGCCTACTCGAAGCTCGACCTGGAGACCGTCTTCGGCCTAGGGAGTCCTCGCTAGGGTCGCAGGCCCGCGCTTGACAGGTTTCGAATTTGAGATTACGCCTAGCCGCGCTAGGTATGTGGGCGTGAAGGGGGAGATCCTCCGGGGGCATCTCGACATGCTCTTGCTGGCTGCGGTGGCGCGCGGGCCGGCCCATGGCTACGCGCTCATCGACCTCGTGAACGCCGACAGCGGCGGGGTATTCGATCTGCAGCAAGGCACCGTCTACCCGATCCTGCATCGGCTCGAGCAAGAGAACCTGATCAAGGGTCGGTGGGTCGCCCACGCCGGGCGACAGCGGAGGGAATACGAGATCACCAGCGACGGCCGCGACCGGCTGGACGCCGCTCGCGCGGACTGGAAGCGCTTCTCGCGCGGAGTCCGTGGCGTGATTGGCGAGGCGACGTGACCGTGACCACGCAGGTCCTGCGGGACTACCTCGCGAAGCTGGAGAGCGAGCTTCCCTTCGGAAGGAAAGAGAAACGCGAGATCCTGCTCGAGGCGGAGGACCACCTCATCGAGGACGCACAGCGCGATGAGGCCACCGGCATGAACATCGACGAGGCCGAGCGTCGAGCCACCCGTCGCTTCGGCGATCCGCAGACGCTGGCGCGGCGGTTCGCGGAGGAGCGGGCACCCGCGATCGAGCTGCGCAACGTCACGAAGCGCTTTCTCACACCTGCTGGCACCGCGTATACCGCTCTTCGCGACCTGAGCCTGAGCGTTCAGGTGGGCGAGTTCTGCGCCGTCGTCGGCCCGACAGGCTGCGGGAAGTCGACGATGCTCGCGCTGATCTCGGGGCTCGAGCCGGCAAGCGAGGGCGAGGTCCTCGTCGACGCTGAGCCGGTGACTGGCGTCAGCAAGGCCGTCGGCTACGTGTTCCAGGTCGACGCGGTGTTCCCGTGGAAGAACGTACTCGACAACGTCGCGACGGGTCCGCGACTGCGAGGTGTCGAGCGCGGCGAGGCCGAACGCTTGGCGCGGGACTGGATCTCCCGCGTCGGGCTCTCCGGCTTCGAGCGGTACTACCCCCATCAGTTGTCGGGCGGCATGAGGAAGCGTGCGGCGCTCGCGCAAACGCTCATCAACGAGCCGCGCATCCTGCTCATGGACGAGCCGTTCAGTGCTCTCGACGTGCAGACGCGTACCTTGATGGAGAACGAGCTGCTGCAGCTGTGGTCGGCCACGCGCGCTTCGGTCGTCTTCGTCACGCACGACCTCGAGGAGGCGATCGCCCTCGCCGATCGTGTCGTCGTGATCACCGCCGGGCCCGGCACGGTCAAGGGCGTCTACCACGTCGATCTGCCGCGCCCGCGCAACGTCAGCGAGATCCGCTTCCATCCGGAGTTCGCCCGGATCTATCAAGAGATATGGAACGATCTCAGAGACGAGGTGCTGGTGAGCTATGAGCGCTCTAAGCGCATCGTCTCGTAGCGGCGTCGTCGGTCCCGAGCCCACGAGCGGCGATCGCGCACGCGCGCGGGCGCGGACGAATCGTCGAGTGCTCGTCAACGCACTGCGGATCGCCGTCGCGGTGCTGGTGCTCGGTCTCTGGGAGCTCGGCACCTCCCAGGGCGAGGCGGGCCTGATCGACCCCTTCTTCTACGGAAGGCCGTCGGGCATCGCGTCGCAGCTCTGGAGCTGGATCCAGAACGGCACTGCGCAGGGGCCCTTGTGGCTGCAGGTAGCGACGACGCTCGAAGAGGCGGCCCTGGGGTTCCTCGTAGGCGTCGGTCTCGGCATCGTGTTCGGAGTCGCGCTCGGCCGCATCCGCTTGCTGGCCGACGTCTTCGCGCCCTACATCAAGGCCCTCAACGCGATGCCGCGCGTTGTACTCGGATCGATCTTCATCATCACGATCGGCTACGGGATCTGGTCGAAGGTCGCGCTCGCGGTCGTGCTCGTCTTCTTCGTGGTCTTCTTCAACGCGTTCCAAGGCGTGCGCGAGGTCGATCGCGTGCTCTTGGCCAACGCCCGCATCCTCGGCGCCAGCGAGCGGCAGCTCTCCACGCACGTCATCTTTCCGTCCGCGCTCTCGTGGATCCTCGCGAGCCTTCACACAAGCTTCGGCTTCGCGCTGGTCGGCGCGGTCGTCGGCGAGTACCTCGGCGCGATCCACGGCATCGGGCTGGTCATCGCGACGGCGCAGGCCACGTTCAACCCGAACGGCGTCTTCGCGGCGATGTTCATCCTGGCCATCGTCGCGCTTACGGCCGAGTTCGCGATGACCTGGCTCGAGAACCGTCTCATCAAATGGCGTCCGAACACCATGACCGACATGCAACACATCTAGCGAAACCAAGGAGGAACGCGCATGCGTCGTACGTTCGCAACAATCGGTCTCATCGCGACGGTGGTCGTCGCCGCCTGCGGCGGCGCGGCCACTCCAAGCGCCAATCCGAGCACCAATCCCACCGCCAGCGCCGCCGGCACGGCCGAGCCATTCGCTCTCACGATCATGGTCGGCGGCCTGAACAAGCAGATCTACCTGCCGAACAAGCTCACCGAGGCCCTCGGCTACTTCAAGGAGCAGAACCTGACCGTGACGCTGATCGATGAGCCATCCGGGAAGGACTCGACCACGGCGCTCATCGCGAGCGAGGTCGAAGGCGCGTCGGGCTCGTACGACCACACGATCGACGTGCAGGGCCTCGGCAAGAGCCTCGTCGAAGTCGTCCAGCTTCTGCGCGCGCCGGGCGAGGCCGAGATGGTCGCGACGGCCAAGGCTGGCGAGATCAAGTCCGCCGCCGACTTCAAGGGCCGCAAGCTCGGCGTGACCTCGATCGGTTCGGGCACGCACGGCCTCACGCAGTATCTCGCCGTCAAGAACGGCATCGCCGTCGATCAGTTCACGCCGATCGCGGTCGGCGCCGGCGACACGTTCATCGCCGCGATCAAACAGGGCACCATCGAAGCAGGTATGACCACCGAGCCCACGATCTCGCGCCTCCTAAAGACTGGAGACGCCAAGGTGCTCATTGACCTGCGCACGCCCGAAGGCACGCGCGCTGCCCTCGGCGGCGACTACCCGTTCATCTCCATCTACATGCGGTCGGACTGGGTAGCCAGCCACAAGCCGCAGGTCCAACGTGTCGTGAACGCCTATGTGAAGACGCTCAAGTGGATCGCGACACACACGCCGCAGGAGATCGCGGACAAGCTTCCCGCCGACTACTACGCGGGCGACAAGGACCTCTATCTGGCCGCCCTGACCGGCAGCATGCCGATGTTCAGCCCCGACGGAAAGATGCCGGCCGGCGCACCGGACTTCGTGCTGAAGGTGCTGCAGACCTACAACAAGAACGTCCAGGGCAAGACCATCGACGTCTCCAAGACGTTCACCAACGAGTTCGCCGACGCGGCGAAGTGAGCTAGCACCCTAGAGGCGGCGAGGGAACGATCGGCGCCACCCGCCTGGTCGTTCCCTCGCTCGCCTAGACTCGGCCTGATGCAGGCCGTGGTCATGGCCGGCGGCGAGGGGAGCCGCCTGCGCCCCCTGACGATCAATCGGCCCAAGCCGATGGTCTCGATCGTCAATAAGCCTTGTCTCGGGCACATCTTCGATCTGCTCCAGCGCCACGGCATCCACGACGCGTTCGTGACGCTGCAGTACCTCGCGTCGCAGATCCAGGACAGCTTCGGCGACGGCGGCGCGGTGGGCATGCGCCTCAGATACAGCGTCGAGGAGTCGCCCCTCGGCACGGGCGGCTCGGTCCGGCAGATCGGCGAGGCGCTCGACGACACGTTCATCGTCATCTCCGGCGATGCGCTGACCGACATCGACCTTACGAAGGTCATCGCGTTCCACCGCGAGCGCAAGGCCGCCGTTACGCTCACGCTGTATCACGTCGCGAATCCGCTCGAGTACGGCGTCGTCATCACCGGCGAGGACGGACGGATCTCGAAGTTCCTCGAGAAACCGTCGTGGGGCGAGGTCTTCTCCGACACGATCAACACCGGCATCTACGTGATCGAGCCGCGGGTGCTCGAGCGGTACAAGCCCGGCGAGGCGTTCGACTTCAGCAAGGATCTCTTCCCCGCGCTCCTCGCCGAGGGCGAGCCGCTGTACGGGTACATCGCGTCGGGCTACTGGACCGACATCGGATCCATCCCGGAGTACGCGCGCGCGAACGCGGACCTGCTCCAGGGCCGCCTGACGGCTAGTCCGCTCGGCCGCGAGGTCCAGCCCGGCGTGTTCACGAATGGCGAGGTCGTGATCGACGAGTCCGCGCGCATCACCGGCCCGGTCTATCTCGGCAACGGCGTGAAGATCGGACCGCAGGCCGAGATCGTTGGCCCCACGGTCCTCCGTGACTACGTGACGGTCGACGTTGGAGCGCTCATCGACCGCTCGATCGTGTGGCGCAACAGCTACATCGGCGAGCGCGCCGAGCTGCACGGGACCATCGTCGGCCGGCAGTGCGCGCTCAAATCGCGCGTGACCCTCGAGGAGGGGAGCGTCGTCGGCGATCACTGCATCGTGAACGAGAACGCGCGCGTTCGCAGTCAGGTGAAGATCTGGCCGGACAAACAGATCGAGAGCGGCGCCGTCGTTGGGTCGAGCCTTATCTGGGGCTCGCAGGGCCGTCGCGCGCTCTTCGGCCGCTTCGGCGTCACGGGACTGGTGAACATCGATCTCACGGCGGAGTTCTGCGCCCGCCTCGGCGCGGCCTATGCGTCGACGCTGCCGCAGGGCACCACCGTGACGATGAACCGCGACCAGCATCGCTCGAGCCGCATGCTCAAACGAGCGCTCATGGCCGGAATCGTGTCCACCGGAGTTCACGTTGCCGACCTGCTGCAGGCTCCACTGCCCATCGGTCGCCACCACACCCGGCGGCTGGGTGCGAGCGGTGGCGTGCACGTGCGCGTTTCGCCGTTCGATGCGCGCGTGTGCGACGTGAAGTTCTTCGACCGCCAGGCGCTCGACATGGACAAGGCGCAGGAGCGCAAGGTCGAGACCGTGTTCTTCCGCGAGGACATCCGCCGTGTTGGATATGCCGACGTCGGTCGCATCTCTGAGTCAACCCGCGTCGGCGAGGCGTACAGCGAGGCCTTCCTGGCCGAGATCGTCCATCGCAAGGAGATCGCCGAACGCAACTTCAAGATCGTCGTCAACTACTCCCACGGCACCGCCGCGCAGTTCCTTCCGCCGCTTCTCAGCACCCTCGGCATCGAGCTCATCGCCATCAACGGTGTGGTGTCCGAGGACGTCGGCTCACGTTCGTTCGACGAGTTCCAGAACGAGCGGCGCGAGCTCGCGGCGATCGTCGCGGCACTCAACGCGTCCGCCGGCGTGATCATCGACGCCGGTGGCGAGAAGGTCTTCTTCGTCGACGACAAAGGCCGCAACCTCAACGACATGCACTTCCTCGCGGCATTCGCCGCACTGACGGCACGCGTGACGCCGGGCGTCGTGGCGGTGCCCGTGTATGCGCCCTCGGCGATCGAGAGCGCCGTCGCGGAATTCGGCGGAAAGGTGCAGCGCGTGCGCGCCTCCGCTGAGGCGCAGATGAACCTCGCCGCGCGCGAGCATCCGCTCGTGGTCGGCGACGGCGTCGGTGGCTTCATCTTCCCGCGCTTCCACCCTTCCTACGACGGGCTCTTCGCGACGGTGCGCCTGCTCGAGCTTCTGGCCGTCACTGGCAAGACCCTCGCCGAAGTCATGGACGAGACGCCGCCCGCGAATGTGGCGCGGCTTCAGGTGCCGTGCGAGTGGGAGCGCAAAGGCCGCGTGATGCGCGTACTCGCGCAGGACCCGCGGACCGAGCACACACGACAGATCGACGGCGTGAAGCACCAGAACGACGGAGAATGGGTGCTCGTGCTCCCCGACGGAGACCGCCCGCTCTTCAACGTGTACGCCGAGGCCAAGGACGAGGCGCGGGCCTGGAGCCTCGCGCAGGAGTACGCCGACCGCCTCGAGCAGCTGCGGACCGAGGTTTGAGCGTCCGCGTCGCGATCGCACAGTGCGCGCCGGCGCTCGGCGCGTTCAAGCGGAACATCGCGATGCACGAGGAATGGATCGGCCGAGCGCAGAGCGCTCGCGCGCAGCTCGTGGTGTTCCCTGAGTTGTCGCTCACGGGCTACTACCTGAAGGATCTGGCGGGTGACATCGCGTGCGCGGCGGATGACGAACGCCTGAAGCCGATCGCCGATGCCTCGCGCCGCATCGACGTGTGTGCCGGATTCGTCGAGCGCGCGCCCGACGCGCGCCTGCACATCGCCCAGGGGTACTGGCACGGCGGCCGGTTGGTGCACGTTCACCGCAAGGTCTATCTGCCGACCTACGGCATCTTCGACGACGGCCGCTACTTCGGCCCGGGCGAGCGCTTCGACGTGTTCGAGAGCGCCGCAGGTCCGACCGGTCTCGCGATCTGTGAGGACCTCTGGCATGTTTCCGTGCCTTACATGTACGCGGCGACAGGCGCGACCGTCGTCCTATCGCCGGCGTCGAGCCCTGGACGCGGTGTCGCCGAAGGCGGGGATCTCGGCACCGCGGAGTCGTGCCGGCTGATGGATCGTTTCTACGCGCAGTACCTGACGCTCTACGTGCTCTTCGCGAACCGTGTCGGGCATGAGGACGGCGTCGCGTTCTGGGGTGGCTCCGAGGTCGTCGCGCCAGATGGCACCGTGGTCGCACGCGCGCCGGAGTTCGAGGAGCACCTTCTCGTTGCCGAGATCGACACGGATCTCGTTGCTCGCGAGCGCGACCGCAACCCGCTCATCCGCGACGAGCGTCCCGATCTCGTGCAGAGCCATCTCGCGCGCCGTACTGGACTCGTTCGCCGGCCGGATGTCGCGGTGGAGCGCTCGTGAAGGTCGCGGAGCACATCGGCGCGATCCGCCCCGACCCCAGTGACCCGTCGCCGCTGCGCATCGACGAGGCGCTGGTCCGCCGGATGCTCGTCGCGTTCCTGCGCGAAGAATCGAGGAAGTCAGACCACAAGCGCGTGGTCGTGGCCGTCTCCGGGGGCGTGGATAGCGCCGCGGTCGCGGCTCTCGCCGCGGAGGCTTTCGGCCCGAGCAACGTCACCGCGCTGTTCCTGCCGTACCGGACGTCGGATGCCGCATCACGCGAGCACGCACGGCTCGTCGCGAAGACCTTCGGACTCGCGCTCGAAGAGATCGATATCACACCACAGGTCGATGCCTACCTCGGGCGGCTCGGTGACATCGATCGCGTGCGGCGTGGCAACAAGATGGCGCGCGAGCGCAAGTCGATCGAATACGACCGCGCCTGGCCCGACGGGCTGGTGCTCGGCACAAGCAACAAGACCGAGCTGCTCCTCGGCTACGGGACACGGCACGGCGACATGGCTTGCGACCTCAATCCCGTCGGCGATCTGTACAAGACGCAGCTGCGCGAGCTGTCGATGCACCTCGGCGTGCCCGACGTCGTCGTACGGAAGCCGCCGACGGCGGACCTGTGGCAGGGGCAGACGGACGAAGGCGAGCTCGGCTTCACGTACGCGCAGGCGGACCTCATCCTCTATCACCTCGTCGATCGCCGCCTGCGTCCGGCCGAGCTGATCGCAAATGGTTTCGATGCGCCACTCGTCAACAACATCCGCGAGAAGATGCGCCGCTCGCACTACAAACGCGTGATGCCGCTGATCGCGAAAGTAAGTCTGCGGACAGTCGGGCACGACTTCCTCTATCCCAGAGACTGGGAAGCCGACTGAGCGAGACGGGCTCGGCGGGCGAAGCGGGGCCGACCGAGGGCCCCCGCGCGCGAGGGGTCCCCGTCCCGACGAGGGACGGGGTTTCGCGCGAAGAGAGGGTTTCGGTCGGCCCCGCGTCGGGGGAGCCTTCGAGCGAAGCCCCGCCTCTTCGCCTGGCTCTCGGTTATGCA
>DATDEH010000060.1 GCA_036523395.1 Candidatus Limnocylindria bacterium
ACGGGATTCCACGCCGAGCTCGAGCGGCTCATCGGCGTCTACGACAACAAGAGCCTTGGGGGGATCTCGCCGTACCAGTTCTACATCTGCTGCTTCCGCGCGCGGATCACCGGCGGCGATGCGACACCGTCGGTCGAGACACCTGAGGTCGCGCTCACCGACCCTGCGTCGTTGCCGGAGGACATGTCGCTGCTACAGCGCACGATGCTGGCCGACTCGCTGAAGCGCGACGCGCCCGCGGTGTACCAGTGACCAAGATCGTGGTCTGGTCAGGCTTCGGCGGCATGGCCAACGAGCTTCCGAAGCTGCTAACGGAGGACGACGTCGCGGTCCCGAAGGATGAGTCGGAGCTCGCGACCGCGGCCGAAGCGGAGGTCGGCATCGGCACGAACAACGGCTCGCGCGTTCGAAAGCTCTTCGACGCGGCGCCCAAGCTGAAGTGGTACCACTCGGTCGGCGCGGGCGTCGAGGACCTCGTGGGCGTTCCGGAGTTCCGCGCGCGAGGCATCACGCTCACGAACAACAGCGGCTCGTACGACATCCAGATCGCCGAGCACGCGATGGCCTTCATTCTCGCCGGCGCGAAGCGGTTGCATGTCTACCGCGATCAACAGTCGCGACGCAACTGGAAGGACCACCGGCAGGACGAGATCCGCGGTGCGACGCTCGTGGTGTACGGCCTGGGCAGCATCGGGGCGGAGATCGCCCGGCTCGGGGCAGCGTTCGGCATGCGCGTCATCGGCGTGCGCCGCCGCGTCGAGCCGGCTCCCGGCGTCGAACGCATCGTGCCGCCGGAGATGCTCGCGGAGGTGGCAGCCGAGGCCGACTACCTCGCGGTGGCCGCGCCGCTTACCGCCGCGACGCGCGGCGCGGTGTCACGCGACGTCATCGGCGGGATGAAGAAGACCGCGTGGATCGTGAACATCGCGCGCGGTGCGATCGTGGACGAGGCCGCGCTCGTCGACGCATTGCAGCAAGGGAAGCTCGGCGGCGCGGGTATCGACGCGTTCAGCACCGAGCCGCTGCCCGTGGATCATCCACTGTGGGCGCTCGAGAACGTGATCATCAGCCCGCATTCGTCGAACTCGTCGCCTCACGTGCGCGAGCGCACCGTCGCGCTCTTCGTCGAGAACCTGCGGCGCTTCAAAGCGAACGAGCCGCTGCTCAACCGCGTCGACCTCGAGGCGGGGTACTGATGCGCACCGCGCGCGTGAAGCTCGCGGCGCGCACGGCGGGGTTCACCGAGTCCGTCATCCGCGAGATGACGCGGCTCAACGCCGTCCACGGCGGCATCAATCTCGCGCAGGGCTTCCCCAACTTCGCCGCGCCGCAGGCGCTCAAAGACGCCGCGAAGCGCGCGATCGACGCGGACATCAACCAGTACGCGATCACCTGGGGCGCCAAGTCCCTGCGCGACGCGCTGTCGCGGACCTACGCCGATCTTTATGGGATGGCCGTGGACCCCGAGACGATGCTCACCGTGACCTGCGGGGCGACCGAGGCGATGATCTCGACCCTTCTCGCGCTCGTCGATCCCGGCGACGAGGTCATCGTGCTCGAGCCGTTCTACGAGAACTACGGCCCAGACGCCGACATCGCCGGCGCGCGCCCGGTGTACGTCGCGCTGCGGCCGCCTGAGAACGTGTTCGATCGCGACGAGCTGCGCAAGGCGTTCGGTCCCCGCACGAAGGCGATCATCGTGAACACGCCGAACAATCCCACCGGCCGCGTGTTCACGCGCGACGAGCTCACCTTCATCGCATCGCTCTGCATCGAGCACGACGTCGTCGCCGTGACCGACGAGATCTACGAGCACATCCGCTACGAGGGCGAGCACTTCCCGATGGCGACGCTGCCCGGCATGGCCGAGCGCACGGTGACGATCTCGGGCGCGAGCAAGACGTTCTCGGTCACGGGCTGGCGCGTCGGCTGGATCGTCGCGCCGCCGGAGCTCACCGCGGGGATCCGCAAGGTGCACGACTTCGTGACCGTCGGGGCACCGGCACCGCTGCAGGAAGCGGTCGCGGCCGGCCTCGCGCTGGGTCGTCCGTACTATGCCTCGCTCAGCGCCGAATATCGCAAGCGCCGCGATCTCCTCGTGCCTGCGCTCGAATCGGCGGGGTTCGCTCCCCGCAAGCCGGAGGGCGCGTACTACGTCCTCTGCGACATCACGCCGTTCGGCTTCGACGACGACACCGAGTTCGCGCACTGGCTCGTGTCAGAGGTCGGCGTCGCCGGCGTGCCGGGCTCCTCCTTCTATTCGGAGCCTGCGCTTGGGAAACACCTCATCCGCTTTACGTTCTGCAAGACGCACGACGTGCTCGCCGCCGCGGCCGAGCGCCTGATGCGGACACGGGAGCTCGCGGCGAAGCGGCGCTAGCCGTCAGCGGAAGCGCACCCGCACGACGAGCGGGCGGTGGTCCGACGTCGTCACTTGAAGGATCTGCGCGCTCAACACCTCGATGTCCTTCGTCACGAAGATGTAGTCGAGCTGCTCCTCGCCGGGCGGATCGAACGGGCTCCCCGATGACGTGAAGGTCATCGCTGCCCCAAGTCCTTGACCGGCCAGCGCGTCGATCAGGCCAGCGGCGACCATCGTCGTCACCGCGGGTTTGCTGCGATCGTCGTTGTAGTCGCCGGCGTGGATCGCGCGCCCGCGGCCGTAGTTGGTCGCGAAGGCGGTGATGGCGGCGGCTTGCTCGCCCCGCTCTCGTATCTCCTGGCCGCGGTCGTACGGGGTCAGGTGCGTCGCGGTCACGAACACGTCGCCGGCCGGAGCGGCGATCAGCGCCCACGCGAAGCCACGAGGAATACCGCTCGCCGCGATGGGAAAGTGCACCGTGCCTGAGTTGGCGATGCGGTAGCGGCTGAAGATCGCGTTGCCGAAGTGCACGCCGTTCATCGCTCCGAACACGCTCTGGTATCCGCCGAACCGCCATCGCAGCCACGAGTAGCTGTCGACGCCGCCCGCCAGATCCCAGACGCGATTCACTTCCTGGAGCGTGATGACGTCGGGATTGCTCGCCGCGATCACATCGGCGACGCGCGGCAACGCGGGCAGGCCGTGCAGGTCGAAGCCCTGGTGGATGTTGTAGTCGAACACGGTGAGCTCGCCCGACGCCGGCGCGACCGCGACCTGCGCCGTGTTCGATGGCACGAAGCTCAGCAGAACGCCCACGAGACCGACAACGCCTGCCGCTATGGGTGACCTCCTTGTGCGTACCCTCGCCGCGCCCGATGCCCCGAGCGCCAGAAGGGCGACCGCGACCACCGCAACGGGCCACACGAACGTCGCGGTCCGGTTCGCGTAGTCGGCGTAGGCCGCGAAGGTGAAGACGAAGAAGAGCATCGCTCCTGCGTACGACGCAAGGTACGTGCGCCGCCCGCCCGATTCGCTGAGCGCGCCGGTGAGCACGACGACGAGGCCGGCCTGCGCGGGCACGACCGCGAACGTCGCGATGCCGCCGAGCGGCACGGCGAGCACGCAGAGCAGCGTCACCGCGCCTACGACCGCCATCGGCACCCGACCCGGGATCCACATGAGCGCGAGAGCGGCGGCGACGAGCGACAGCTCGATCACCAGACCCGCGATCGCAAGCTCCCAGCCGCCGAGCGCTTCGATGAACCCGATATTCGCCAGGAGCGTGAGCTGCAGGAACAGGAACGGACCGATCGCGATCGCGCCCCACGATGTGCCGGCCGGCGGGCAGTCAGCCTCCTGCGCCGCCACGCGGGTGACGAGGATGAACAGCGCCGCGAGCACGATGGCGGCGACCCAGCCTCCGGCACCGACGAGGTACGGCACGTCCAGGCCGTGCAGCGCGAGCTGTCCCGCGACCTGCGCGGCGATCCCGAGGACCGCCGCGAGCGCGACGAGTCTCGATGCGCCGTGTCGCGCGGCTTCGTTGACATACGCGGGGAGCCACCAGAGCCAGACGATCACGCCTGCGAACGCGAGGGCCGCGGTCGCCGCTTCGTCGCTCACGACCTGGCGCACGACGATGAGGACCCCGAGCAGCGCGGCCCACCGGTACACCGGACGCGGGCCGCCCGCGATGCGTGCTGCCACCCAGCCCAGGAGCCCGACCGACCAGACGGCGAGCGCGACGAGCCCGACGATCGTCGGAAGCTGATCCTCCGCGACGTTCCACACGACCATCGCGAAGAAGAAGCGGAGCGTCTGGATGCCGAGCCAGAAACCGATGGCGCCGGCGATTACGAGTGCGGTCTGCAAGCGCCGCGATTATCGGTACGCGCTGGCCTGGCCGCCAGCCGCGACTCAGATTTCGATCTCGGTGCCGTCGGCGGCGAGTGGCCACGCGAGCTTGTCGTGCCGCGCGAGTGTCTCCGCCCCGGCGTGCGTCAGCACGATCCGCCTGGCCCGCAGGTCGCTGCGATGTGCAAGCAAATCCGCGTGCGACAGGTGTTGCGGGATGCGCTTCTCAAAGGAGTACGCCTCGGCGATGAAGAGGTCGGCGGCGTCGGCAAGCCTGGGTAAGGCGCCGCACCACTCCGTATCGCCCGTGTACGCGACGACGCGGCCGTCGACGCGCGCACGGAGTCCGTGAGGCACCGTCTCGGGCAGGTGCGCGACCGGCATCGCGACGACCTCGAGCGGACCGATCCGCGTTGCCTTCTCGCCGAGCTCGACGTATGTGACGCCGAAGCGCTGCTCCGTTCGTGATGACGTCGGCAGCGCCGCCTCGAACACGGCCGTCATCCGTTCGCGCACGCCGGGTGGACCCGCGACGGCGAGCGGCCGCTCGCGCTTCGTGAACTGGCCGTCGAGGATCAGGTACGGAACACCGCCGCAGTGGTCACCGTGGAAGTGCGTGAGCAAAACGGCATCGATGGAGCCAGGGTCGACGCCGGCTCGCTTCAGCGCGACGAGCGATGTCGCGCCACAGTCGATGAGAGAACGGTAGCCATCGGCGTCGACGAGGATGCACGTCTGGAAGCGCCCGCCGCTGGCGAACGAGTCGCCGCTTCCGATGAAGCGGACGCGCGTCACTCGGTCGGGATCTGCTCGAACGGAGTGATGCGCAGCATCGCGAGATACAGCGCGTACGGATCCGGCGGAGCGACAACTCCGGACGACGGAACTGTGCTGACGTTGCTCAGCTGCTGCGCTGCCCGCTCGGCGTCCTGCTGCCGCCCGAGCGCGCGCAGCGCCTGCGGGTAGGAGTTGCGTAGACCGAAGACACCGCTCGCCGACCCCATCGAGAGACCCTTCTCGAACGCGGCGACCGCCTCCTCGAACATCCCGAACGAGTACGCGGCCTCGCCGTATGCGAGCCACGAGAAGTTCGTGTTCTGCGTCAGCGCTTCCTTTTTCGCGCGCTCGTACAGGTCGCGCCGCATGACCACGTCGCTCACCTGCGGACCCATGATCGCCCTCAGGAGCTCCTCGTCCTGAGGCCGGTAGATGACCATGTAGCGATAGCTGAACGACTGCCAGTTGCGTCCGAACCACTCGTATGGGAGCGACACCATGTTGCCGAGCATCGAGTCGTTCACGTACACGACGCTCGTCGCGTCGTCATAGCCGCGTACCGTGCGCCAGTGCGCGATGCGCGAGACCCAGGGATCCTGCATCCACTGCGTGACCATGGGAGCGAAGCCGTTCGCGACGAGTGCCTTGATCGTGTCGATCGTGCCGCCGTTGCGCCACGTCGAGCGAAGATCGAAGTTGTCCTTCACCCACGGGCCGACACCCTGCGGACCCATCCCGCGGCGCACGTCGGTCCCCCGCAGGGCGAGGCGCGCGGTCTCCTGGTTCGCGTCGACGCCGAGCGTCGAGAGCGCCATCACGACCGCGGCCGGTCCGCAGTTGTTGAGCGACTGCCACACGTGCTTCATCTCGGGGAACACCGCGCGCGCGGGAGCCGCGACCGGCGTGGGGAGGACCTCGTCGACGATCACCGGAACGGGGGCGCTCACCGCGACCATGGGCTCGGTAACGGTGACGCTCGCCGCGAGATCCTCGGTCGGTGTCGTATCAACGATGGCCGCGCTCTCCGCCGCTTCGACGGGCCGCAGGGCCACGCCCGCCGCGAGAACAACGGCGATGGTCAGGGCAGAGACGGCAGCGGAAGCACCCCGACCTCTCATATGTGTCCATAGGGTAGCCCTCCGGCCGGTCACCGACGAGTCCGGCCGCGTCCCAGACACGTACCATCCGGCGATGAGCCCGACCACGCTGGTCCGCGGCCGGCTGCGCGACCACCCGCTGTGGTCCCGCGCACTCGGCGCGCCCGAGATCGTGGGGCGCCTCATCCAACCGGTCATCGTTTCCGCGCGCGTCGAGGACCGCGAGCGCGTTCCTGATGTGCCGTTCCTCGAGCGCCTCTCCTTAACGGAGCTCGTGCGCGACGCGCGCGAAGCCTCCTCAGCGGGCCTCGCGGGTTTCCTCATCTTCGCCGCGTCGGATCGCAAGGACGAACACGCACTTCTTGCGAGCGAGCGCGACCAGATCGTCGCCCGAGCCATCCACGCGGTGAAAGATGCAGCGCCTGACCTCGCGGTCGCGACCGATGTTTGCGTCTGCGCGTATACGCCGCACGGCCAGTGCGTCCTCTTCGCGGACGGTCAGGCGAACGTCGCCGGAACCCTCGATCGGCTCGCCGAGATCGCCGCGGTGCATGCTGACGCCGGCGCCGACCTGCTCATACCTTCGGGGATGCTCGAGGGCAGCGTGCGCGCGCTTCGCGCGGCGGTCTCCTCCGCGGGACGGCCCGAGCTGCCGATCGCCGCGATGGTCAAGCTCCAGAGCGTTCTGTACGAAGCCCATCGCGTCGCGGTGGAGGCGGTCCCGGTGACCGAGCGCGCCGTGCCGCTGATCGCGGTCGACGATCGCGACGGAGCGCGCACGAGAGCCGCTCGCGAGGTCGCGGCGGGCGCGGACGCGATCGTCCTGAAACCAGGGCTCGTCACGCTCGACCTCGTGACGCGCGTGTCCGAGACCGTCGACCGACCGGTGATCTCGTTCTTCACGGCCGACGAGCACGCGTTCTTCGTCACGCCCGATGACTCGCAAGATCGCACGGACGCCGAGCGCGAGACCTTCGCTGCCGCGCGGCGCGCGGGGGCAGACCTGCTCGTCAGCTACGGCGCACTGAGCGCAGCGGCCGAGTGATCCGCGCCAGCACGTTCGACACGACGCTTCGGTCCCTCGCGATAGCCGTCGCCCTCGTGGTGCAGATCGTCGCCATCGCCGTGATCGGCGATGTGTTCCACGACGTGTTCGCATCCAAGCCATCTGTGGATGCCGCGGCAGCGCCGACGAGTGAGACCGTCGCACGTGTCGCACTGGCCGCACGGGGCGACCGCCTCATGACCATCAACCTCGCGCTGGATGTGGCCGCGGTCGATCTAGCGGCGACCGCGCCGGTACGTGACGCGGAGCTCGTCAGCGACGCCAGCGGCGCGCTACCTGAGCCCGTGGCGGATACCGCCGTCGCGCCGGCGGATGGGGCACCCGAAGCGGCGCCGCCGCTGGTCGCGGAGACGACGCCGCAGCCGCGGCCCGATCCGACGGCCGCGCCGCGACCGATAGCCGCGGCTCCGGCGATCACGACCTCCCCGACGACCGTCGAAGCCGAGCTACGGATGCTCTACCTGATGAACACGTCTCGGATGCAGGCGGGCCTTGTCCCGCTCGCGCTCGACACCGGCGTGTCCGATGTCGCGCGTAAGCACAGCGCCGCCGAGGCGCAGGTCCGCTACGTCTATCACGACGGCCCTGACGGCACGGCGCATTCGCGCTACGTGCCCGCGTGCGGGACCGGCTGGTACGGCGAGAACACCGGCAAGGTGTGGAGCGGCGGCGTGGAAGTTCTGCATCGAGAGTTCATGGCCGAGCCGTGGGAGCCGATCAACCACCGCACGAACATCATGGATCCGAACTTCCGTCGCGTCGGCATCGGCGCGGTCCAGGGACCGGACGCGGTCTACATCACGATGGCGTTCTGCCGCTAGGTCTTCTGACCTCGGCGCTGGGCGAGCTGCTGCGCGACATCGCCCCGCGTGATCCCTCCGGTGGGCTCCCACGCGTGCTGCTCCGCCCGCACATTCATGGCGCAAAACGCCCAGCGGCCATCCACGACCGTGATGTGGTCGCTCTCGAGTTGCGGGTCGCGGAGGTGCTCCGGGAGCACGCACAGGAAGTGGATGAGGGCATCGGAACGGCCAGTCAGAGCTGAGTCCCTCCTCACGCTCGCGTCACGGTTGACCTCTCGCAATGCTAGCGTTCGGCACGGTGGAGTACCTGAAGCGCACCCTACCGAACGGCGTGCGGATCCTCGTCTCGGAGATGCCGGAGACGCGCTCGGCGTCGCTGGCGGTGTTCGTCGGCGCGGGCTCGCGCATGGAGAGCCGCAAGGATGCAGGGACGAGCCATTTCCTCGAGCACATGGTGTTCAAAGGAACGGCGAAACGTCCGACCGCCGCCGACATCAGCATGGAGATCGAGAGCCGCGGCGGCGTCGTAAATGCCGCGACGGACAAAGAGGTCACCGTCTTCTGGACGCGCGTGCCGGCACGGCACTGGCGCATCGCGCTCGATGTCGTCGCGGACATGGTCCTCGCGCCGCTGCTGCGCGAGTCGGACGTCGAGTCTGAGAAGAAGGTCATCGTCGAAGAGCTTCGGATGTACCGCGATCAACCACAGGACCGCGTCCACACGCTTGTCGACGAGCTCCTGTATCCGAACCATCCGCTCGGCTGGGAGGTCGCGGGCCGCGAGCAGGTCGTGCTCGGAATGAAGGCCGACCAGATCCGCGACTTCATGGACCGCGGTTACGCGCCGAAGAAGATCGTCATCGCGCTCGCCGGCAAGGTGGACGCGAACGAGGTGTCGGATGCGATCGCGGAGCTGTTCGCGCCGATCGCCGACCGCAAGCCGCCGCGCCTCAAGCCCGCGCCAAAGCCCTCGAAGACGCGCGTGAAGCTCCTCGGCAAGCGGACGGAGCAGGCGCACGTGTGCATCGGCTGGCGCGGCGTCCCGCAGGTGCATTCTGACAAGTACACGCTCGACATGCTCAACGCGATCCTCGGTGAGGGCATGTCGAGCCGGCTCTTCCTGGAGCTTCGCGAGAAGCGCGCGCTCGCATACGACGTGCATTCGTTCTCGTCGAACTACCTCGACGCGGGCCACGAGGTCATCTACGCGGGCATCGCGCCCGATCGGATCGGCGAGGTGGTCGACGCCGCGCTCGCGCAGGTCGCGCGCCTCCGCGACGAGATCGTGCCGCCCGACGAGCTCGAACGTGTGCGCGACTTCAACAAGGGACGTCTCGAGTTGCGCCTCGAGGACACGCGGGGTGTGTCGAACTGGCTGGCGGGGCAGGAGCTGTTCCTCGACCGCGTGCGGACCGTCGAAGAGGTGTGCGACATCATCGACAGCGTCAGCGCCGAGGACATCCAACGAGCGGCGCAGCAGTACCTGCGACCTGACCTCGCATACGTCTCCGCGGTCGGCCCCCGCGCCGCGGTCGCCACGGTCCGCGCGCCTGAGGGCGCCGAGGTCGTGATGGAGATCGCCTCCTGAGCCCCGAGCAGATCGTCGAGCGCACCCTCGTCGTGCTGAAGCCCGATGCGGTGCAGCGCGGTATCTCGGGTGAGATCCTGACGCGCTTCGAGCGCCGCGGTCTGCGCATCGCGGCTCTCCGTTTGCTTCGCGTCGACCGCGCGATGGCCGAGAAGCATTACGCGGTCCACAAGGGGAAGTTCTTCTACGACGACCTCGTGAAGGTGATCAGCTCGTCGCCGGTGGTCGCGATGGTGCTCGAGGGGCCGAACGCGATCGCCGTTGTCCGCGCGATGGTCGGGGCGACCCGGCCCCACGAGGCCGCGCCGGGCACGATCCGTGGCGATTACGCGCTCGTCGGGCTGCGCAACCTCGTCCATGCGAGCGACGCGCCAGAGACCGCGAAAAGCGAGATCGCGCTGTGGTTCTCCGACGGCGTCGTCGACTACACGCGCGACGTGGAGCGCTGGATGACCGAGGACAAGGCCTGACTCCCAAGCGCGACCGCCCGAGTATCCCGAAGGGCTACATCACGCGTGGCCCGAAAGGCATGCTCGCGTGGACCGATGTCGAGAAGATCCTTCACAACGGCCGTTACTACTGGATCTCGACGACCGACGCCGATGGTCGCCCGCATCTCGTGCAGCAGTGGGCCGCCTGGGTCGACGATCACCTGTACTTCGAGGGCAGCGAGCGCACGCACTGGGCCCTGAACCTCGCACGAGATCCGCGCGTCGCGTTCGGGACACAGACCGGAACGCGAGCGCTCTTCGGACAGGGCACCGTCGAGGTGGTGCGTGGCGCGGCGCCAGCCGTCGCGAAGAAGATCGCTGGCCAGTACGCCAGGAAATACGGGCGGGCCTTCGATTACCGGCCTAAACCCGAGCAGTACGAGAAAGGTCACGTCTTCCGCGCTAAACCCTCGAAGATCATCGCCTTCGATGTGAAACACTTCACCGCGTCTGGGACCCGCTTCACGTTCTAGCGGCTGTGGGTAGGGGGTAGGGGAGCATGGCGACGTTACTTCGCGCGTCACTTCTGCTGCGTGTCGGCCATGGCGAAAGACAGCTCGTCGTACGCGAGCTTCGTTCCGACCAGCGTGTCATGCAGCGGATCAATCCCGGCACGCCGGTCGACGACAAGCCCTGGACCGAGATCGGGCGCTACAAGGATCTCGAGAAAGAGCGCGAGCGGCTGCGGGTCGATGGCTGGGAGATCGAGGAACCGAGCCTCCGCTAGCGACGCGCTCGTCCGTCGGGTGGACTTGCGTCCGGTGTATGAGCGCTCTCGATCATCGCGCATGCCGGCGGCCTCGTTTCCGTCTACGCGCATCTCGACGACACGTTCGCGCGTCCGCCGGTGCGTATCGGGGATGCGGTCCGGGCAGGTCAGGTGATCGGCTTCGTCGGACTCACCGGCATCACGACCGGCCCGCACCTTCACTTCGCCGTGCTGCGTGCCGGTCAGCCGATCGATCCGCTCCCGCTGCTTACCTCGCGTTAGCGCGGGGGACCCGCACGCCTAGAGCGGATGCAGCGCGCGAAGGAATTCGTCCGCGAACGCCGCGATGGGTTGCAGGAAGCCGTCCGGCTGCACGCCACCGATCAGTAGCGCCGCGAACACGAACCCGCCGACGATCCCGGCGATCGGTCGGCGCTCGATGCGCCAGCGGTCGGGTGCGGTGCGGAAGATCGCCATCGCCGCGCGCAGCTGCGCGACGAGAACGCCGAGGGTCGCGACGACGAGCGCGGTGCCCATCCAGCCCGAATACGAGTACGCGATGAGCTCGACAAAGAAGTGGCCTGGGAACGCAACGAGCGGCGGCGCGCCGATCATCGCGAAGCCTCCGACCACGAACGCGAGCGCGGCGAGCGGTGCGGTCGTCGCACTCGGGCGGTCCGCGCCGGCGCGACGCTCGAGCGTCCCGGCGGCGAGGAGCTGCTGTGTTGCGGCGAGGCCGGTCACGAGTGCGATCGCCATCGCGCCGATGATCCCGGGGCCGGACAGCGTCGCGATCCCCACGAGCGCCTGACCGAGGTTCGCGATCACTGAGTACACCGCCACGCGCCGCAGCTCGGTGGACCCGGTGGCGAGGAACGCCCCGCCGAGCGCGGACACGAGCCCGAGCGCGAGGAGCAGGTCCTGCACCTTTCCGATCTGCACGATCGCCGGGAGCAGACCGGATAGCACGAGGATCTGCGCGAACGCGATGAAGGTCGTCGGCACGAGCACGCCGAAGTAGAGCGCGAGCGCGGACGCGGGGACCTCCGACGCGAGTAGCGCGGCGTGCGTGTGGAACGGGATCGCCGCGAGCTTGAGCGCGAACGCGACGACGATGATCACGACGAGGAGCACGAACGTCGCGGGGGGCTGGTCGCGTCCGAGGCTCGCTGAGAGGGCCAGCGCCGCCATGCCCAGGCAGCCGCCGAGCGCCACGAAGCTGAAGTGGCGGTAGGCCGCCTCCGCGCTCCGGTTGCGGTGCACCTGGAAGGTGAACGAGCCGACCGGAACGAGCAGCCCGAGCAGCAGCGTGGCGTAGATCGCGATCGGTGTGGTGAGGACGAGTACCGCGATCACGACCGCGGCGACGACAAGGGCGGTCGGGAAGAAGTTGTACGCGGGCTCGTCGACCCATACCGCGAGCACCAGGAGGCAGAGCGTTCCCAGCATGACGACCGCGGCGAGGCGTGCCAGTTCCGACATGCGCCAGGGCAGCTCGAGCACCTCGCCCGATGCATCCGTCGGCATGAGCGCGACGACTGCGATCGCAGCCACGAGCGCCGCGAGCGTCACCGTCCCCACGACCGCAAGTCGCTTGCGGACGCCAAACGCGACGAGCGCCGCGACGCCGAGGAGCGAGACGACCTCGATCACGCCTCGCGCGCCGCCCTCTGGTTGACGATGAGGAATGCCCCTGCCAGCGCGACGACCACCTGGAGCCACGAGAACAGCAGCGTCAACGCGAGATGCGGGCCGGGTACGAGGCGCACCAGCAGCTGCGTCCCCGTGAGCATGAGCAGCGCACCGAGCGAACCGCGGACGGCTCCCCGCGCCGTCAGCAGGATCGCGATGCCCGAGGAGAGGAGCCAGAACGCGGCCACCTCGGTCGTCACGCCGCTCGGATCCGGGCCGAGGAGATTCGTGTTGATCTCATCGCCCGTCTCGGGACGCAGGAACACGAACGCTGCCGCCGTCGTCGCTGCGGCCACGACCGTCGCGATCCAGAGCCGCCATCCGGGATCTTCGCCGTACCGCCGATCGCGGGCCGCGACGAAGAGGATCGCCGAAGCCACGAGCGCGGCACAGGCCGAGACCACGACCTGTGCCACAGCGAGGCTGCCGTCGTCGATGAGATGCGCAGCGAGCGCGACGCCAAAGAACGCGATCGCCATGTAGCGCAGCTGGCGCGCGCTGTTCGCCGCGAGCGTTGTGACCGCGACGATCGCGAGCAACAGCATCAGCGCAGCGCCCAGACGAGGAGCGTGGCGATGAGCGTGAGCGCGAGCCAGACCCCGGCGCGTTCCTCGAAGGCCGCGAAGATACCGGATACGGTCGTCGCCGATCCGGCCAGCGCGCGGAATGACGAGGACGCGATGGGGACCGGATCGGCGGCGGAGACCACGGCTTCGAGCCGCGTGCTGAGCGGGGTCAGCTCGGGTAGGAGGGCGCGTACCGCGCGTGCCACGACGACCAGAAGTGTCGCGACGATCGCAACGACCGGTACCAGCGTCACAAGCTCGTCGAGGCTTCGCGTGTTGGGTCGGCCCATCGCGTCGGACATCGCATCGACGACCGGCAGCGTGAGCGCGAGAACGACCATGACCGTGCCGAGGAACGACGCGATCGATGCCGAGATGTCCAGGTCGGCGGGAACGGCTGCGATGCTGAGCCGTCTGCCTACATGCGCGAGCTCGAGCCCGACGACGGCACCGGCTGCGACGATGGCCAGGACCGCTGTGAGGAGATCTGACGTATCGAACGCGCCGACTGCGATCGTGAGCGCACCGGCGACGACCACGGTTGAGCTGGTCATCGCGGTGATGTACGAGCGGTGTGGCGGCATCCAGAACGCGTCCGTCACGGCCGCGAGCCCGCCGCCCGCCAGCACGACGAACGCGCCGGCGAGAGCCATCGGCGACCCGGTCGCGAGCGCGATCCAGAGCGCCGCGATGACGACGTCGTATCGCGATACGGCCCACTGCTCGGGCAGCGCCAACGAGACGGCTGCGGTGTACGCGATCGTCAGCAGCGAAGCGAGGAGGATGAGCTGGCTCCAGTGAATGAACGGGTAGACAAGGATGAGTACCAGCACCAGCAGCGAGATCACGATCCGCCGCCGCAGTGTGGGCTTGCCTCGCCGCAGGACGAAGCGCAGCGCGAGCGCGGCGACGACGACGGCGATGAGGGCCGGCGAGACGATCGCGGGAAGTCCGAGCGTCGCAAGATCGATGCGCGTCACACCGAGTAGGCGGCACAGCACGAGCGTCGCGCCAAGACCCGCGGGCATCGTGAGCAATCCGCGAAGACTCTCGCGCTCGCCGGTCTCCTCACTGCGATAGCCCCACGGGACGAACGGATAGAGACCCGCGAAGAGGGCCGCGCCGAGCGATGCCGCGAGGATCACGCCTGGCGTTGTCGCTTCCGGCGAGATCGTGTCGAAGCGGAACGATGCGCCCCCGAATCTCGATATGAGAAGCGCAGCGACGACGAAACCTTGAACACCGCCGGCGAGATAACCGGTGACGCGCGCGACCGCCGCCGCTGGCGAGACGAGCACCGCGATGAACGACGTGCTTGCCGCGAGCGCACCGAGAACGACGATGTCGGCGATCAGGTCGTCGGTGACGGCGAGTGTGATGAAGATGAGACCGTTCAAGAGGATCACCGGTCGCAAGAGCTGGTGCCGAGCACTCACACGTGTCGTGGCCACCAGAGCAGCCGCGACATAGAGGGCGCCGATCGCAAGGCCAATGGCAGCGAGACCATCCAGGCGATACGAGGCTTGGATGGTCGGTCCCCCCACCGCCGACCATTCCCACAGCGCCTGTCCACGCGCGCGTTCGGGATCGAGCGCGACGTACATAAGGAGTGGTGCAAGGCCCGCGATCGCGCAGCAGGCCACGGCCAACGGTATCCGCCAACGACGCGCTCGACGCGGCATGACAAATGCGAACGCGAGCGCGGAAAGTGACAGAGCCACAACGAAGAGGATCAGTTCGGCTCGCACGAGCACTGGGGTAAGGTAGCCGAAGTGGATATGCGTCTAATGCCTCAGCAGCAGCTGAAGGTGACTCCGAAACAGATCGCCGCGAATGCGATCCTGCAGCTGTCTTCACTCGAGCTCCAGGACGCGATCAATCAGGAGCTGGCGGAGAATCCCGCGCTCGATCTCGAGGAGCAACAGGTGTGCCCGCTCTGCGGGCAGCCGCTGCCAGGACGCGTTTGCCTGAACTGCTTTGGTCTCGCGAAGGCGCCACGGCAGAATGATCCTGAGACGGAGCCGCTCGAGGGCTCGAGTCTCATGCAGCGCGACGACGACGGCGACGAGTTCGATCCGGTCGTCCGCGCCGAATCAGAGCAGACGCTCGCCGAATGGCTGTCGTGGAACGTGCGCGTGCTCCTCCCAGCGCGCCTGCTCCCGATCGCCGAGTACCTCATCGGCAACATCACCGAGAACGGCTACCTTGACCCGGGCGTGACGATCGAGCAGGCGGCGGAGACGATGAAGGTCTCGGTCGCCGACGCGATGCGCGCGCTGCGCGCGATCCAGTCCGTCGAGCCGTGGGGCATCGGCGCACGCGACGTGCGCGAATGCATGCTCATTCAGATGGAGCACCTCGAGGAGGTCGGCGAGGAGGTACCACGGCACGCGCGAGAGATCATCACCGACCACTTCCGCGAGCTGGGCGAGCACAAGTTCGGCGACGTCGCACAGGCGCTTCACATCACTCGCGAAGAGGTCCAGGCCGCGTGGGACTACATAAAGGACAACCTCAACCCGCACCCGGCGCAGGGCTTCGCCGCCGGGCCGGACGGCACGAGCATCGGCGGGCGCGAGGTCGGGCTGCGTCCCGACGTGATCATCACGAAGGCGGAGAGCGGCCAGTACGAGGTCGAGGTGATCGAGTCGCGGCGCTTCCTGTTGCGCGTGAACCCCGTTTACCGCCAGCTCATCCTTCAGCTGCAGGCCGCGCGCAAGGAAGGCGCCGCGACGGTGCCGATGAACGATGACGACCGCCAGCACATCCGCGAGTACGTCACGCGGGCCAAGTTCTTCATCGACAACATCAACCAGCGCCGGCAGACGATCCTGCGGATCACCGAGGTCATCGTCGAGTGCCAGCTCGAATTCCTCGAGCACGGGATCCAATCACTGCGGCCGCTGACGCGTGCCGAAGTGGGGGAACGCATCGGGATGCACGAGTCGACGGTCAGTCGCGCCACCGCCGGCAAGTTCGTGCTCCTTCCCAGCGGTCAGGTCGTCCCGTTCGCGATGTTCTTCACCGCGTCGCTCGGGACCAAGGACGTGATCAAGGAGATCATCGACGCCGAGGACCGCGGGCGGCCGTTCTCCGATCAGGAGATCGTCGAGAAGCTCGCCGACAAGCACGGGATCAAGCTGGCGCGGCGGACGGTGGCGAAGTACCGCGAGGAGCTGCAGATCCTGCCGGCGCGGCTACGGAAGCACGTCTAGGCGGCGGCGACCTACTTGGCGGCAATCTTGAGCGAGCTGTTCCCCTTCGCCGGCGCTTCCCCGAGGGCCTTCTTGATCTCATCCACCGCCGACGCCTCGACGTGGTAGCCGAACGAGGTGCGGCGAACGCCCGGCAGCTCCTTGCCCCGCAGCGCGTCGCGCAGCGCGTGCTCGCGCCAGCCGATCCGCTGGGCGAGCTCGTTCGTGGTCAGCCAGTCGCGGTCCTTGCTCTTCTGCTTCTCGGACGCGTCGGCCTTGGGTGCGCTCTTCGAGGCCTTCTGTGGTGGCATGTCTCGAACGATACCCGGTTTGCGCGCCCCCGCCGTCCCGCCCTAAACTGCCGCCGAAGCGCTGCGGCCCCCTCCGTCGGGGCGGGCGCTTGCTTCTTGTAAATTCACTTTTCGGCGCAGCGGGAGGGCTCTTTGGACGCGCAACCCCTGCTTTGGATCGTTCCCATCTCCGGACTGGTCGCCGTGCTCGTGGCCGGTTACTTCGCGTACGACGTCCTTCGCTCGCCGATCGGGACGCCGGAGATGCAGAAGGTCGCCGGCGCGATCTATGTCGCGGCCGTCGCGTTCATCCAGCGGCAGTACCGCACGATCTTCCTGCTCGCGATCGGCGGGATGGTGCTGATCGGCATCGTCATTTACCGCTTCGAGTCGGCCCCTGAGACTGACCCGCTGGAGCTTGCCATCCGCACCTCGATCGCGTTCTTCGTTGGTGCGGTCTGCTCGATGGCCTCCGGCATCGTCGGCATGTTCGTCGCGGTGAAGTCGAACCTGCGGACCGCAGCGGCCGCGCAGCACAGCATCGGTGACGCATTGCGGATCGCGCTCCGCGGCGGCGCGGTGTCCGGGATACTCGTGGTCGGCCTCTCGCTCATCGGCGTGTTCGTCATGTTCATCGCCTACGGCGGATTCCAACGTCCGGACCTGGCCCCGTTCACGATCGTCGGCTTCGGCTTCGGCGCGTCGTTCGTCGCCCTCTTTGCGCAGCTTGGTGGCGGCATCTACACCAAGGCCGCCGACCTCGGTGCCGACCTCGTCGGCAAGGTCGAGGCCGGCATCCCTGAGGACGACCCGCGCAACGCCGCGGTGATCGCGGACCTGGTCGGCGACAACGTCGGCGACTGTGCGGGTCGTGGCGCGGACCTCTTCGAGTCGACCGCCGCGGAGAACATCGGCGCGATGATCCTGGGCGTCGCGATCTACGCAGTGACGCACAACGTCGCGTGGATCGTTTTCCCGCTGGTCGTCCGTGGCTTCGGCCTGATCGCCAGCGTCATCGGGATCTTCCTGGTCCGCGGGAACGAGAAACGTGATCCGATGGGCTCGCTGAACTCCGGCTACTACATCACCATCGCGCTCTCGATCGCCGGCATGTTCTTCGTCACGAACCAGATGCTCAACGAGAAGGGCGGGGCGCTGTACTTCTTCGGAGCGGGCGTCGTCGGCATCCTCACGAGCCTGGCCTTCGTCTACATCACGCAGTACTACACGTCGGGCAACTGGCGGCCGGTCAAGGAGATCGCCGAGGCGGCGAAGACCGGCCCAGCGACCACGATCATCTCGGGCGTCGCCGTCGGCTTCGAGACCACGGCATCATCGACGATCACGATCGCGATCGCGCTGTTCATCTCGCACTGGCTCGGCGATCAGTGGGGCCAGGTGACCGGCCTGCCACACGGTGGCATCTACGGGACGGCCGTCGCGACGATGGGAATGCTCATGAGCGCGGCGTTCATCCTCGCCATGGACACGTTCGGTCCGATCACGGACAACGCCGGCGGCGTCGCGTCGATGTCGCGCGCATCCGAGGAGACGCGCGAGCGCACCGACCGCCTGGACGCGGCGGGCAACACGACCAAGGCGCTGACGAAGGGTTACGCCGTCGCCTCCGCCGCCCTCGCCGCGTTCCTGCTGTTCTCCGCCTACCTCGACAAGGTGGCGCAGCTGACGGGCAAGCCCTTCAATTCCGTCGACCTCGCGAAGGTCGATGTGTTCCTCGGGGGCTTCCTCGGCGCGATGCTCGTGTACCTCTTCTCGTCCCTCGCGATCCGAGCGGTCGGCCGCGCCGGCGCCGCGATCATCGAAGAGGTGCGCACGCAGTTCCGTGAGCATCCGGGGATCATGGCCGGCACCGAGGAGCCGAACTACGCGCGCGTCGTGGACATCACCACCGCGTCGGCGCTGCGCAACATGATCGCGCCCGGTCTCCTCGCGGTCGGCGCTCCGATCGTCGTCGGCATCCTGCTCAAGGCGGAGGCCGAGGCCGCCCTGTTGATGGTCGGCACGATGGCCGGCGTCATCCTCGCCACCGTCCTGAACAACGGCGGTGGCGCATGGGACAACGCCAAGAAGTACATCGAGTCGGGGATGTTGAAGGACGACAAGGGCAAGGTGCTGGGCAAGGGAACGCCGGCGCACGCGGCGGCCGTCGTCGGCGACACCGTCGGCGATCCGTTCAAGGACACCGCGGGTCCGAGCCTCCACGTCCTCATCAAGCTGCTCGCGACGATCACCCTCGTCCTGGCGCCGCTCTTCATTCCGTAAGGTCGGATCGCCGCCGTTAGGCTCTGGAAGCGGTGGGCGCATTGCCTTCCCTTCCACGTGCGTGGTGGTCGACCGATCTTCCGGGCTACCGGGAGCATCCGACACCCTTTGCCACGTATTCGGCGTTTTCGTACGCGGAGCTGCCCACGATCGAACGGCCACTCGATGCGGGACTCAAGTGGCTGCTCGCTCAGCCGCAGGTCGAGGGCAACCTGGGCCTCGACCGGGGTGACCCCGTGCCCGAGCGGGCAGCGAATCGAGCGCAGCTCGCCGCGCTCATGAGCGGCACGACGATCGAGCTACCGCCCGCGTTCAAGACCTTCATCTCGGAGCCCGAACCGCGCCTCCGCGTGCGCTCCGCGACGCTCTGCTATCTCGACCTGGCGGAGTTCCCGGTCGAGGTCGCCGGCGGGGGATGGTTGACCCATTTCCTCTCGGACCAGCAGTGGGTCCTTCACTGGCTCATCTACGTCGGGGCAGACGGGTCCGAGGCAGTACTCGTCACGGAGACCCCGCTGGGATTCGAGGCCGACGAGCAGCGCTTCGCTCGTTTCGATCCGGCGAGGGATGACGCGTCAGTCTGCGCGGAGTCGTTCTCCGAGTTCCTCTATCGCTTCTGGATCGAGAACGAGATCTGGTTCAGCGCGCTGCGGAAAGGGCCCGAGCGATCCCCGCTCACGGATGAGCAGCGCCGGTACGCGGAGCACTACCACTAACGCGTCGCGACGAGCTGCCCTCGAATGACCCCGCCGCCGTGGGCTGCGGTGTGGACGTTCACGTAGTAGCTGCCGGGGTTCGTGACGAGGGCCTGCGCGATGAGCGGGTCGACGGTGACGTTGGCTTTCTGGATCCGCGCGCCGGTCCCGAACGCGATCGGAGCGGTCGCCACCAGACCCGTATCGATCTTGATCGGTCCGTTCACCGTCGCAGCGCCCTCGTGGATGTGCGCGAGGATGATCGAGGTGGACGCTGGGCAGCCGGTGATCGTGATGTCGAAGGTGCCCTTCGCGCGCACGATGTTGTAGTAGTAGGAGTCGGTGGTCGCCTCCAACTTGAAGGTAGCCGTGCCGGCGCATGTCGCCTCGGCGTCGGCTATCGCGGGAACCTCGTTGGACGACTTGAGCTCCGCAGAGTATGCGTAGAGGTCGGGGCCAGGCGTCACGACGGGCTGCGGCGACGCGGTGGGCGCGGGCGCGGTGCTCGCCGGCGCTGCGCTCGCTGCGACGGTCGGACTCGGAGCCGTGGCGGCGCCGCCGCAGGCTGATGCGACGAGCAGGGCGGCGAAGACGAATCGCGCGCGCGATCCGGTCATCACAAGGAGCATACGAGCCAGCGCCGGCTGCGGACCAACGCTCTGTCGCTGCATCCTCATCCGCCGCGCTAACCTCCCTGAGTGCTCCCATCGATCGATCTCAACAGCGACCTGGGCGAGGGCGCGGGGGCCGACGCCCAGCTCATGCCGCTCATAACCTCGGCGAACATCGCCTGCGGCGGGCACGCGGGCGACGAGTCGACGATGAGCGCGACCGTCGCGCTCGCGCGCCGCTACAGCGTCGCCGTGGGAGCGCATCCGGGGTATCCCGACCGCGAGAACTTCGGGCGTGTCCCGGTCGCGATGACGCAAGACGAGCTCAGCGAGGAGATCGCGCGTCAGCTCCGTGCGCTGCGACACGTCGATCCGGACCTGAGGATCTCTCACGTCAAAGCGCACGGCGCGCTGTACAACGAGGCCTGGCGTGACCAGGCGATCGCAAAGGCGATCATCGCAGGGGTGAAGAAGGTCTTCACGGCGCACACCGACGTCGCGCTGTTCGCCGCTCCGAAGTCGGCGCTGGCCGAGGCCGCCCGAGGCGCGGGTCTGCGCGTCGTGCGCGAGGGCTTCGCCGATCGCGCATATGAAAAGGACGGAACGCTGCGTTCGCGCATGCTCGCGGGCGCGCTGCACACCGATCCGAAGGTCGCGGCGAAGCAGGCGCTGTCCTTCGTGCGCGACGGCGGCGTTCAGGCGCACGACGGTTCGTTCATCAAGATGACCGTCGACACGCTCTGCATCCACGGCGATACGCCCGGCGCGCCCGCGATCGCGGCCGCGGTGCGCGAGGCGCTGGCCGGCGCGGGCGTGAAGGTGCGGGCGGCGATCATCTGGCAGTGAAGGCGCGCGTCGTCCCCTTCGGCGAGGGCGCGCTCCTCGTCGAGCTCGGACGCGGATTCCAGGAGGACATCGTGGGCTGGGCGCGCGGCATCGCGGAGTACTGGGACACGACCTTTCGGTATGGCCCCGCAGTCCCGGCGTACGCCTCCGTCGTGCTTCGCTTCGACCCGCTGCGCATCGCACCCACGCAAGCCGAAAAGTTCGCGGCAGAGCTCCTCGAGCGTCGCGAGTCCATGCTCGTCGCAGGCGACAAGCCGCGCCGCCTGATCGAGATCCCCACCACGTACGATGGCCCCGACCTCGCGGAGACGGCCGAACGCTCGCACCTCAGCGTCGAGGAGCTCGTCGCTCTACACGCGAAACGCGACTACACCGCGTATTTCCTCGGGTTCATGCCCGGTTTCGCGTACTGCGGACGGCTCGATCCGAAGATCGTCTCTTCGCGCCTCGAGCGTCCGCGGGAGCGCGTGCCCGCGGGCTCCGTCGCGATCGCTGACGGGCAGACCGGCGTGTACCCCTTCGCGTCGCCGGGCGGATGGCGTCTCATCGGGCGCACCGCGCGCGCGATGTTCGATCCGAGCGCCGCCGATCCGGTGCTCATCCGCGCGGGCGACGGCGTGCGCTTCGTCCCGCAGTGATCCGGATCACTGACGCGGGCCTGCGATCGACCGTGCAGGACCGCGGGCGCTTCGGCCACCTGCGCTCGGGCGTCCCGCCGGCCGGCGCGGCGGATCCATTCGCGCTCGCCGCCGCGAACGCACTCGCCGGCAACGCCGCGGACGCAGCGGGCATTGAGATCGTCGGCACCCTCTTCCGATTCACCTGCGACGATTCACGAGTCGTCGCGGTCGCCGGACGCGACGTCTCCTTGTCAACGCGATCGCGGCTTCCGGGTTGGAGCTCGGTCTTTGTCAGAGCTGGGCAGACGGTGACCGTGCACTCGGGAGAGCGCACGCGCTTCGCATACCTCGCGGTGAGCGGTGGCATCGCGACCGAACCGGTCCTGGGCTCGCGTTCGTCGTACCTGCCCGCGGGGATCGGCGCTGCCCTGCGCGCGGGTGACGCGCTACCGCTCGGCGATCCGGACGCGGCGGCCGAGGACGCCGCCCGCCGCATCGACCCTCCGGCGTATGACGAGCGGGTCCGCGCGATGGCCGGACCGCATGACGATCGCTTCGAGGAGGACGTGACCGCGCGGTTCTTCGGCGAGGCGTTCGTCGTCCAGCCCGCGAGCGACCGGCAGGGCGTGCGTCTTGGCGGCGTGCCGATCGCGCCGCGCGCCGGCGAGCTTTTGAGCTGCGGTGTCCTCGCTGGAGCGGTGCAGGTGCCGCGCGGTGGCGCGCCGATCGTGTTGCTGGCCGATCACGGAACGACTGGTGGTTACCCCGTGATCGCGACGGTCATCGCGGCCGACATCGGAAGGGTCGCGCAGCGGATGCCCGGCGAATCGCTCCGCTTCTATCGCGTCGAACGCGACGAGGCGCTCGACGCCTTGCGCGCCGAACGTCGCGCGCTCGATGGCGCGCGGGTGAGCGCCTGACGCAGCGCGACCATCTCGAGCGCGGCGTCCATCGACTCAACGCCCTTGTTCCCCTCGGCTCCGCCGGCGCGCTCGCGCGCCTGTTCGATCGAGTCGCAGGTCAGCACGCCGAATGGGATCGCGATCGGATAGGTGAGCGTGAGATCCATGAGACCTCTTGACACCGACTGCGCGATGTACTCGAAATGCGGCGTCTCACCCCGGATCAGGCAACCGATCGGGACGACGGCGTCGTAACGACCCGTGTCGGCGAGCAACGCGACCGCGGCGGGCAGCTCGAACGAACCCGCGACCTCGAAGAGATCGACCTTCGCGCCGGCATCGGCCGCGCGCTCGATCGCGCCGCGCTCCAAGGCGAGCGTGACCTCTTCATTCCAGCGTGCGCGAACGATCGCGACCCGCGCGCCGCGACTGGTGCCCGCGCCCTTACCGGCACGTGTCTTTCCGGTGGCCATCGGTCGCACTCTAATTGGGGGTCGCCGTCGCATCCCGCCTGCCTTACCGTTCAACTAGGAATGGACGACCCCCGGCTCGTTGCGCTCGGCCTTGTGCCGCCCCCGCCTGGACAGGAGGCCACGGAGGAGACTCCGGCCGCCCCCGCCACGCCACCGACCACTCCCGACTGGGCGCCCGCTGAGCAGTCGCAGTACATGCCTCAGCCGGACCAGTACATACCTAAGGCGGACCAGTACGTGCCGCAACCGGACCCGCAATCGAACCCGTTTTCGGAGGCAGCGAACACCATTCCGCAGTACCCGGATCCCTTCACGACCCCGCTGCCCCCGGCGCAGGCGCGACAGGCCCCGGCACCGCCGCCGCAGCCCGTCGTGCCGTCGATCTTCAACTCGCCGAACTCGCCGTTCTCGTTCGCGCCGCAGGCGCCCGCGCCCGAGGCCCCGACGACACCTGCGCCATCAGCGTGGACACCGAGTCAGTTCAACGCGGCGCCCAGCGCGTTCAATTCGCCGAACAGCCCTTTCAGCGTCGGCGCGGCCTCCACCTCGTCTACCGCTCCGTCGCCGGTTGCCATGCCCACGACCAAGGTCGACAAGAAGGCGATCAAGCGCGCCGAAGAAGAAGCGAAGAAGAACGCGAAGCTCGCTGAGGAGAACGCGGTCAAGGCGGCCAAGCTCGCCGAGATCGAAGCCAAGAAGAACGCGAAGCTCGCGGCGGCGCAGGCGATCGTCGACGAACGCGAAGCGAAGAAGGCCGCCAAGCTCGCGGCCGAACAGGCGAAGATCGAGGAACGAGAGGCGAAGAAGGCCGCGAAGCGCGACAAGCGCGGAGAGCAGGTCGCGGCTTCGACGGCGGTCTTCGCACCGCCTCCGGTCTTCACACCGCCGACGGTCTCAGCTCCGCCGCCCGCTCCCAAGCCGTTCGTCGCGCCGGCGCCGTTCACTCCGACCGTCATCGCTGCCCCGATCGTGCCGCTCAAGCCGCCGGCATATCTAGATCTCATGGCAGCGATCGGGAAGCACCCCAACGTCATCCGCAAGGACGTCCGCTTCGGCATGTTCGGTCGGGCGCGTCTCGAGCTCGCGCCGATCGGCGTCGCGCTCGTCGGGCTGCGCACCGGGACCGCCTACACCTGGAACGAGGTCAAGGACATACAGGGCAACCGCGGGCGCCTCCTGCTCAAGACAGAGGCCGACCGCGAGAAGGTCGTCAAGACGAAGGAAAGTACGACGACGCAGCCGTATGTCGAGAAGCTCACGCGTGCGCTGGTCATCTCGATCGACGGCGCGACGGAGCCCGGCCTAGCGCCTTACGTCGCGAAGGTGATGCAGGACATGAAGGCGCAGACCTTCAACTACCACGCGACGTCGTGGCTCGAGTACGAGAACGCGCTCGAGCGTGTGCGCGGTGAGTTCGCCGAGCACGATGACCCGTTCGTGCCCGCCGTCGCCGGCGCTTTGTTCGCGTTCATCTTCTTCGCCGGCCTGTTCATGCTCCCGGAGATCGTGAACCTCGCGTCGGACATCCGGCCACCAGCTGGATCCGGTGCGTTCGTCGTGCAGCCGCGCTACAGCTGGCTCGACCTCCGGAGCTTCGTGATGGCGGTCGGGCTGTCCGCACTGCTCACTCGCCTGGTCCTGAGGCTCGGGCTCGGATCGTCGGCGCTCGCGTGGGCGCGCGGCACCGTGCGGGGCTGGCACACGAGTGGTCCCCAGGTGCTGCGCATCGTGACGCGCGAGCTCGCTCGGATCCTGCTCAGTACATCCGTCGCGTTCGCCGCCCTCTTCCTGGGCTTCGCCGCATTCGCGCCAACTGTTGCGTCGACCCTCGTCATCGACAATGTCGGCCTCCACGAGGTCGTCCCGCTGCCGATCGTCGGGATCGACAAGAAGTGGTCCGAGGTCACCGACGTGCAGCGGAGCGAGGGCCCGGGCCGTCTCGAAGGCATCGGGGTCACGATCTTCTTCAGTGGTGGTCGCTGGATCACGACCGTCGACCATGACCTCTCGGGCGGCACAGACAATCAGCTCCTCAAGACCGCGACCAGCCTGTGGCAGAACGCGACGCGCTAGCCAGGCACACTCTCAGCACTCGAACACCGACCAGCAGATGTCGTTGCGTAACCGCTGGTCGTCGAGTACGAGCTGGCGAATAGGCTCCGGCAGCTGGGCGCGCTGCCACCGGCACTCAAGTCGCCCTGCGCTTTCGCTCGCTCCTCCCCCCGCGCCAACACGGGCGGCCTTGATCGCATAGGCGGCCGCACCGAGCTCGTGCGCGGCGACGTGTGCGACAGCGGCGGCCTGGCCAGCAGCGTACGCGGCATGCCGTGCTGCCCCACGCAGGTCTCTGGCAGCGGCGTTTGCATGGCCGGCCGCATCTCGAGCCTGGGTCATCGTGACCTCGCCGCGCACCCATGCGCGGACCTGCTCGATCGCCTGACGCGGTCGCGGGTCCTTAGGCTGACCCGACTCGAAGAGGGCAAGGACGTGCTCCGCGCACGATGCCGCCCACAGGGCGAGGAGTTGGTGATCCGCATCGGTGAGCGTCCCACCGCGGCGGATCGTTATGAAACGACGGTCGCGGTCCTTCGGGAGGATCACATCCAGCACTCCTTCCGCTCGCATCAGCCCACGTTCATCACGATGCCCGCGCGAGAGGGGCCTGGTTAGCTCGACTCGTCCGCGACCGCGCTCAACAGATGGCCCATCTTGTCGCGCTTGGTGTTGAGGTATGCGCGGTTCGTCGCGTTGGCCTTGATCTCGATCGGGATGCGCTCGACGATCTCGAAGCCGTAGAGGGACACGCCGGCCTTCTGCGGATTGTTCGTGAGGATGCGCGCGCGGCGCACGCCGAGGTCCATCAGGATCTGCACGCCGATCCCGTACTCGCGGTTGTCGGCCTTGAACCCGAGACGCTCGTTCGCCTCGACCGTGTCCAGACCCTGATCCTGTAGCGCGTAGGCGCGCAGCTTGTTCATGAGGCCGATGCCGCGTCCCTCCTGTCGCAGGTAGAGGAACACGCCGCGCCCCTCCTCCGCGATGCGCGCCAGCGCGGCGTCCATCTGCGCGCCGCAGTCGCAGCGCTGCGAACCGAGGAGATCGCCGGTGAGGCATTCGGAGTGCACGCGTACGAGCACCGGCATGCCATCGGCGACGTCACCCATCGTCAGCGCGACGTGCTCGGCTTCGGTGTTGCCGAAGCGCGCCTTAAAGCCGTGGACGGTGAACTCGCCGTACTTCGTCGGTAGCTTCGCGGAAGCGACGCGCTCGACCATCTGCTCGCGTGCCATGCGATACGCGATGAGCTCTTTGACCGTGATCATCTTCAGTCCGTGGCGCTTCGCGAACCGCTTCAGCTCCGGGAGGCGCGACATCGACCCGTCCGGGTTGGTGATCTCGCAGATCACGCCCACGGGCTGCAGCCCCGCGAGCCGGCAGAGGTCGACGGCGGCCTCCGTCTGGCCGGCACGCACGAGCACGCCGCCATCGCGCGCCCGCAAGGGGAACATGTGTCCGGGCTTCACAAGGTCCTTCGCCGTCGCGTTGGGGTCGGCGAGGACCCGGATCGTGCGGGCGCGGTCGGCCGCGCTGATGCCTGTCGTGATGCCGTCGCGTGCATCGACGGTCACGCTGAACGCGGTGCCCAGTCGGGCCTCGTTCCGCTGCACCATCTGCGGCAACTCGAGCTGCTCGAGCCGCTCGCCCGTCATCGGCACGCAGATGACGCCGCTCGCGTACTTCCGGATGAACGCGACCGCCTCGGGCGTGCACGCCTCGGCCGCCATCGTGAGGTCGCCCTCGTTCTCGCGGTCTTCGTCGTCGACGACGATGATCATCCGGCCCGCGGTGATCTCCGCGATGGCTTCGTTGACGGTGCCGAACGGCGGCTCGGGCGAGACGACGCGCGGATGGGGCGTGATCTTCTTGGAAGCGCGAGCCGTCTTCATATGACCAGTTTAGGTCACGACTTTCGGAGCAAACGCTCCACGTACTTCGCGACGATGTCGACCTCGATGTTGACGGCTTCGCCGATGCCGACGGCGCCCAGCGTCGTTCGTTCGGCGGTGTGGGGGATGAGCGCGATCTCGAAGTACGTCTTGCCGAGACCGGCGATCGTCAGGCTCACGCCGTCGATCGTGATGAAGCCCTTCATGACGATGTAGCGCGCCGTCGCCTTCGGCAGCGCGAAACGCAGCCGCGCGCCCTCGCCTTCCGAGCGTCGCGCTACGAGCTTCGTGGTCCCATCCACATGACCCTGCACGAGATGGCCGCCGAGCGCCGTCTCCGGCGTCGCGGCGCGCTCCAGGTTCACGCGGCTTCCCCGAAGCAGGCTGCCCAGAGTGGTACGCGCGAGCGTCTCGGGCACGATGTCCGACGCGAAGCCGCGGTCGTCGCGTTCGATCACCGTCAGGCACGCGCCCCCCACGTTGACGCTATCGTCGACCGACAGCCGGTCGAGCACGCGAGAGCACGCGATCTCGAGCCGCGAGCCCGACTTCGTCGGACCCACGTGGCGGACCGTGCCCATCTCTTCCACGATGCCGGTAAACACCCTAGAGATCTCCTTCGATGGCGATGTCCTCGCCGAAGCGACGCACGCGCACGTTCCTGAGCTCGGACGTGCCGGTGACGCCGGCGAACGCGGGCGGACCGTCGCCGCCCGCCAGCGGCGCCGTGATGATCATGAGGCGATCCGCGAGTCCTCCGCGCACCAACGCGCCAGCGACACGCGGGCCGGCCTCGGACAGGACGGTGTTGACTCCGTGCTCGCCCAGCCAGCGCATCGCCGCGCCGAGGTCGAGGCCGCCGTCCGAACGCGGGAGCGTCGTCAGCAGGACGCCCGCCTCGCGAAGCTTGTTCGTCCGCCGGGTGTCGGCATCGCGCGCGACGAAGAGCACGGTGTGCTGCGGGTCCTTGGCGCGCACCACCTTTGAGCTCGGGGGAGTCCGCGCCTCGGTGTCGACGATGACGCGCAGCGGGTCCCGGCCCTTGACCTCGCGCACGGTCAGCGCCGGGTCGTCGGCGAGGACCGTGCCGATGCCGACGAGCACCGCGTCGGAGCGGTCGCGTAGTCGATGCACTTCGCGCAGCGCTCGTTTTCCAACGAGGTAGCGGCGGCCGGGCGCCGTGACGCGGCCGTCGATCGTCGTCGCGAGCTTCACGAGAACGAACGGCCGTCCGCGCCGCACGCGGCTCACGAACCCCTCGTTCAGGCGCAGCGCCTCGGCTTCAAGGACGCCCTGCTCGACCTCGACGCCGGAGGCTTTGAGCTGCCGGAACCCTTTGCCGTCGGTGCGTGGGTCCACGTCGCGCATCGCAGCGACCACACGGCGCACGCCCGCCGTCACGATCGCATCGACGCACGGCGGCGTGCGTCCGTGATGCGCGCACGGCTCGAGCGTGGTGTACAGCGTCGCGCCGCGCGCCGCGTCGCCCGCTTTCGCGAGCGCGTTGACCTCGGCGTGCGGCTCGCCAGCGGCGTGGTGATAACCCTCGCCGACGATCTTGCCGCCGCGGACGACGACCGTGCCCACCATCGGGTTGGGGCTCGTGCGCCCCGCGGCGCGCGCCGCTAGACGCAGCGCACGCCGCATGTACCGGGTGTCTTCGTCGGTCATCGGTTGTAGTCTGCCCCCTCGTGGCCACCGATCTCGCTGCTGTTTCCAGGCGTCTGCCGCCGGATCTGCGCGTTCGCGTCGGCGAGGATGCCGACATCGAGCGCGTCGTGGAGTTCCAGAACCGCTGGGCGACACCGAGCAGCTGGATGTCTCCGGCGTCGGCGCGAAGGGCGCACGAGGTCAGCCCCGAGCCCGATCGCCTGACCCTGATCGTCGAAGACCGCGGCGGCGCGATCCAGGCGGTCGGGTCCACCGGCACCGGCGGCGTTTTCGCGTCGTCGGATGGCTCGTGGCGGGTCGGACTGCGCGTCGCGCCCGAGTGGCGGCGGCGCGGCGTCGCGCGATCACTGCTCGAGCAGCTCGACGACCACGCACGCACCAACACGGCCAAGCGGCTCGTCGCGGCGGTGCGTGGCGACGAGCCCGACGGCGCTCGTTTCGCCGAGGCGGTCGCCTTCCGGGCTTACCACGAGCGGATCGATGCGTACATCGACGTACCGTCGTTCGACGCCTCCGCCTTCGAAGATCCCGACGAGATCGCGCGCAGGGCAGGTCTCCGGCTGGCCTCGTATGCGGATCTGCTGAGAGAGCGCGCGGACGACATCGAAGCGTTCCAGCGCGAGCTCCTCCCGGTCATCTGGGCGATGGCGCGTGACGTCCCGGCCCCGACGCCGATGCCGGAGCAGCCGCCGCCGTTCGAGATCGCGAGGCGCATGTTCTTCGAGGGACCTGGCCAGGATCCACCGAGCACGATCTACGCGCTTCGCGACGGCCACCCGGTCGCGATGACGGCGACGGTGGTGAAGGAAAACGGCGCCGCGTACACGAATTTCACCGGCGTCGCGCGCGCCGAGCGCGGCAAAGGCATCGCGCTCGCGCTGAAGCTCCGCGCGCTGCGCGAACTCCGCGCGCGTGGCGTGAAGCTCTTCGGCACGACGAACGACGAGAAGAACGCGGCGATGCGGAGCATCAACCGCAAGCTCGGCTACAAGCCCGAGCCGCCGACCACCATGTACGAAAGGCGCTTCTCGTGACGCTGAGCACGCCAGCGCCCACCCATCCGGGTCGAGAGCTACGCGACTCGTCGCTGCGCCAGCTCGATAGCGCGGCGCGCGCGCTCAACCTCGATCCCGGCATGCACAAGTTCCTCCGCACGCCGGAACGAACGCTCATCGTGTCCGTCCCGGTGATGCTCGAGGAGGGACAGCTCGAGGTCTACACCGGCTACCGCGTCCAGCACTCGACCGGCCGCGGTCCCGGAAAGGGCGGCATCCGATTCCATCCGGGCGTCACGCTCGAAGAGGTCGAAGGCCTCGCAATGCTCATGACCTGGAAGTGCGCCGTCACGGACCTCCCGCTCGGGGGCGCGAAGGGCGGCGTCGCGGTCGATCCGCACAGGCTCACGCGCCGTCAGGTCGAGCGCCTCACGAAGCGATACACCGCCGCGATCATGCCGATCATCGGCCCGGAGCAAGACATCCCCGCGCCCGACGTGAACACCGATGAATCGACGATGGCGTGGATCGTCGACACGGTCACGATGATGACCGGCCACCATTCGCCCGAGGTCGTCACCGGCAAGCCCATCGAGCTCGGCGGATCGCGCGGGCGGACCGAGGCGACCGGACGCGGCGTCGCGTTCGTCACTCTGGAGGCCGTCAAGCGCGCCGGCCGCCGTCCCGACAACACGCGCGTCGCGGTCCAGGGCTTCGGCAATGTCGGCAGCGTCACCGCGAAGATCCTCGCCGCGGCCGGCTGCAAGATCGTCGCGGTCTCGGACGTAAGTGGTGGCTACGCGGCGCCGCAGGGGATCGACATCCCTGCGGCGATCGAGCACGTGCGTCGGCATCCGAAGCGGCTTCTCGAGGGACTCCCCGGTCTCTCCAAGATCAGCAACGCCGAGCTGCTCGCGATGGACGTCGATGTGCTCGTCCCGGCCGCGCTCGAGGGTCAGATCACGGCCGACAACGTCCACGAGGTCCGCGCGAAGATCATCGTCGAGGGCGCGAACGGGCCGACCACCGCCGACGCCGACCGCACGCTCGCGGACCGAGGCGTGACGATCATGCCCGACGTGCTCGCGAATGCAGGCGGTGTTGTCGTCTCGTACTTCGAGTGGGTGCAGAGCCGCGCGCAGTTCTACTGGGAGCTCGACGAGGTCGAGAAGCGCCTGGAGATCTACATGCGCCGTGCGAGCGATCTCGTGCTCGCGAAAGCGAAGGCATACGACTGCACGCCGCGCGAGGCCGCGTTCATCGTCGCGGTCGAACGCGTCGCGAGCGCGATCGAGAAGCGGGGGATCTTCCCCTAAGCCGTGGCCACGAAGCCGAGCGTCGACATCCCGGCGGGCCCGCCTCTCGCTGAGCTCGTGCGCGAGGACCTCGTCATCGGCACGGGTGCGGAGGCGACACGGGGCAAGACCGTCGAGGTCCATTACGTGGGCGTCGCCTGGTCGACGAAGAAGCAGTTCGATGCGTCGTGGGACCGGGGCGAGACCTTTGACTTCCCGCTCGGCGCGGGCCGTGTGATCCGCGGCTGGGATGACGGCGTCGCAGGCATGCGGGTGGGCGGACGCCGCCGTCTCACGATCCCGCCCGCGATGGGCTACGGCGCGCGCGGCGCGGGCGGCGCGATCGGCCCGAACGAGACGCTGGTGTTCATCGTCGACCTGCTCGCGGTCCGCTAGCCAGCAAGTACGAAGTCGTTCGTAGTAGTTGCGAACTCGGAATTTGACGTCGCGCCACCACGCGTAGCCCAGCCTGACGGTTGAATCCGTCAGGAGGTGGACCCGTGACAGCCCTTCGCGTCACCGCACTCATCGCTTCCATCTTGTGTCTGGCGATCCTCGTGACTCCCGCCGTGGCATCCGGTCCCGTCAATGCATCGGCAGCCGCGCCGGCCTCGGACGCTCCCACCGTTACCGCCGTGGGTATCGGCATCGCCCAGTCGCAGGCCGATCCTCTCGCGGTCGCACAGACGCTGTACGTCAACATTCAGACGACCGTGGATGGAGCGAGCGTGCAAGCCGCCGCTGACGACATGGTCGCGCGGCTCGACACGATCAAGGGTGCGCTCGTCAAGGTGGGCGTCCCGGCCGATGGCATCCGCATGGCCGGGTTCAATGTCAGCCCGATGTTCGCCGGAAAGCCCGCACCATTCCCCGCGGAGAAGAGTCCGACGCAGCCGCAGGTCAGCGCGCTCATGCTGAGCGGCAACCTCACGGCGGACGTTCCCTCGATCCGCCTGCTCGTGGCCGCGATGAACGCGGCGACGGCGAACGGCGCCACCAGCGTCAACGCCAATGGGGGCAAAGGCGGCGCTCCCTTTGGGAGCGTGCAGCCGTCAGCGGGCGAGCTCGCAAAGGCGACCGACGCGGCCGTGGCCAACGCGCGCACGAACGCTGAGGCCCTCGCTGCTGCGAGCGGCAGGCAGCTCGGCGGGATCCGTTCGGTCTCCTCGTCGCAGCTGCCGATGCTGGGGTGCTGTCCACCGAACTCCGGGTGGACCGTCCAGGTCATGGTGACCTTCGACTTCGCACCGTAGACGGCCCTGCCCAATTGCATAAATATGCGGCCGACCGCATAATATGCGGCGATGCCGGTGAAGGTCGCGATCGTCGGGGCGACGGGCTACGCGGGTGGGGAGCTGGCGCGGTTGCTGCTGCGCCACCCCGAGGCGCGGCTCGTCGCCGCCGTCGCCCGCGGCCGCCAGGGCGAGGCGCTGCGTGACGTCCAGCCGCACCTCCACGCCGCGCCGTCGTCGCTGGTCGTCGGTGGCGATCCCGGCGACGCCGAGGTCGTCTTCACAGCGCTGCCGGCGGGAGAGGCTGCGAAGCTCGCGCCGGCGTGGCTGGCGGAAGGCCGCGCGGTCATCGACATCGGTAGCGACTTCCGGCTCCGCGATCCCAAGGACTACGAGCGCTGGTACTCGTACACGCATCCCGCGCCGGAGCTGCTGAAGGAAGCGGTCTACGGACTCACGGAGCTGACCCGCAGCCGCCTCCGCGCTGCGCGCGTCGTCGCGAATCCCGGCTGCTATCCCACCGCAACGCTCCTGGCGCTGCTTCCGGCTCTCAAGGCGGATCTCGTCGAGGACGACCTCGTCGTCGATGCGAAGTCGGGCGTGTCCGGAGCCGGCCACAACGTCGACGATGCCTATCTCTTCGGAACGATCGACGAGAGCGTGCGGCCGTACGGCGTGCCGAAGCATCGGCACACACCCGAGATCGCGCAAGAGGTGCGCGGAATGTCGGGACGGGCGCCGCGCCTCACCTTCACGCCGCACCTCATCCCGATGACGCGTGGCCTCATCGCCACCTGCTACGCGACCCTGCGTGACGGCGTCGACGCGGCACGCGTCGCCGACGCGTATGCGACGGCGTACGCGGAGGAGCCATTCGTACGCGTCACGAGCTCGTACCCGGCGACGAAGGCAACGCTCGGGAGCAACTGGTGTCTGGTGCACGCCGTCGTGGACGCGCCGAACCGGCGTCTCGTCGCGTTCGGCGCGCTCGACAACCTCGTGAAGGGCGCCGCCGGATCGGCGATCCAGAACCTGAACGCGATGCGCGGTTTTCCCGAGACGATGGGTCTCGACGCGCTGCCGCTCTGGCCATGACCGACGGTCGCGGCGTCACATTCGCGCACGGCTTCCGCGCCGGAGCGGCGAAAGCGGGCGTGAAGCACGGACGGCCGGAGCGCCTGGACGTGGCGCTCATCGTGTCGGAGCGGCCGTGCGTCGCAGCGGCGGTCTTCACCACGAACCAGGTCATCGCCGCCCCCTGCGTCGTGACTCGCCGCCACGTCGAGCGTGGGCCACTGCGCGCCATCGTCGTGAACTCAGGCAACGCGAACGCGTGCACGGGGGAGCAGGGCGAGCGCGATGCGATCGCGATGGCGGAAGCCGCGGCGGCCGTCGTGGGCTGCTCCCCGTACGAGATCGCGGTCGCGAGCACCGGCGTGATCGGCTTCAAGCTGCCGGTCGAGCGGATCGCTGCGGTGCTTCCGGGCATCGAGCTCACTGAGGTCGGCTGGGATGACACCTCGCGCGCGATGATGACGACGGACACGCGCCCCAAGGTGACCGAGCGCGAGCTGAATCTCACGGCGGGCACGGTGCGCATCGGTGGGGTCGCGAAGGGCGCGGGGATGATCCATCCGAACATGGCCACGCTTCTCGCGTTCATCACGACGGATGCGGTCGTCGAGGCCAGCGACCTGCGGCGCATCGTCTCGCGCGCAGCGGACACGACGTTCAACGCGATCTCGGTCGATGGGGACACGAGCACCAACGACACCTTGCTCGTCCTGGCGAACGGCGCCTCAGGCGTCACGCCGAGGGGCGCGGACCTCGCGACGTTCGAGGAGGGCGTTCGCACCGTATGTGCGGATCTCGCGCGAATGATCGTCGCCGACGGCGAGGGCGCCACGAAGGTGTTCGAGGTCCGCGTTCGCGGAGCCGCTTCAGCAGCCGACGCGCGCCTCGCGGCTCGGACGATCACCAACTCGAACCTCGTGCGCACCGCAATCCACGGCGGCGACCCCAACTGGGGTCGGATACTGGCTGCCGCGGGCCGCTCCGGCGCGCGAGTGGACGACCGCAAGGCGAGCGTGCGCATCGGCGATCTCTTCGTCTATCGGAGTGGCGCGCCGCTCGTCGTCGCCGATGCCGACGTGCGTGCATTGTTCGCGGCAGACGCGATCGAGATCGAGGTGACGCTCGGTCTCGGCGAAGGTCAGGCCGTGGCGTGGGGCTGCGACCTGTCGGCGGAATACGTGCGCATCAACGCCGAGTACATGACGTGAGCGACGTCCTGGTGCTCAAGATCGGTGGCTCGATCATGGGTGATGAGGCCGCGGCCCTCGATGTCGTGGCGGCGCTCAACGACGCGGGTCATTCGCTCGTCGTCGTGCACGGTGGTGGTCCGCTCGCGACGGAATGGTCGGGACGGCTCGGTCTGGAGACTCGTTTCGTCCGCGGGCTGCGCGTCACCGACGCCGCGACACGCGACGTCGCTCTGGCCACCATGGCCGGACTCGCCAACTCGCGCGTCGTGGCGGCGCTGATCGCGCGCGAGGTGCCCGCGGTCGGACTGTCGGGGATCGACGGCGGAATGCTGCGCGCGGAGCGCGAGGACGCGGAGCTTGGTCTCGTCGGCCGGGTGAGCCTCGTCGACAGCGCGCTGCTCGAAGAGTTGCTCGCGGCGGGACGTGTGCCGGTCGTGGCGCCCGCGGCGCTGGATAAGAAGGACGGCGAGATCCTCAACGTGAACGGTGACGGCGTGGCTGGCGCGCTCGCCGCGAGCCTGGGCGCGCGGCTGCTGGTGTTCGTGACCGACGTCCCGGGTGTGCGCTCGAAGGATGGCAAGGTCATCACGTCGCTCGATGCCGCGCGCGCGAAGGCGCTCGTCGACGACGGCACGATCGAGGGCGGCATGGTGCCCAAGGTCGAGGCCTGCCTGATCGCCGCGAGCGCCGGGTGCCGGTGCGCGATCGTCGCAGCGCGCGGCGCCGACGCGATCGAGCGACTGCTCACCGGCGAGCAGGTTGGCACCGTCTTCGAGGCCGCGGCATGAGAGAGGCGCTCACGCGCAAGCATCACCGGCAGCAGGCACTGGTGCGCCTGGTCCGTCAGGGGCGCCTATCGACGCAGGAAGAGCTCGTGCGCGCGCTCAAGAACGCAGGGTTCCCGTCGACGCAGGCAACGGTGTCGCGCGACATCGTCGAGCTCGGCCTGGTGAAGGTCGCGCGCGATGGGGCACACATCTACGCGCCGCCCTCCGTCGTGAGCCAGGGCGGCACGGATCGCCTGCGCCGTTTCAGCGAGGACTATCCGGTCGAGGCGGCGGTCGCGGCGAACATGGTCGTCCTGCGCTCCTCGCCGGGCACAGCGAACGCGCTCGGCGCGGCGCTCGACGCGTCGGGGCTCACCGAGATCCTCGGTACGCTCGCTGGCGACGACACCGTCTTCGTCGCGACCTCGACCGAGCGGCATGCGCGTTCCCTGCTCACGCGTCTCACCGCGTTCGGCATCGCCCGAAGGGAGAAGTCATGACCGCGCCGGAGCACAGGGGGGAGACCTGCGTCCTCGCGTACTCAGGCGGCCTCGACACGAGCGTCGCGGTGGCGTGGCTGCGCGAGACGCACGGCTTCGAGGTCGTGACGTGCACCGGCGACCTCGGCTCGGTCCGCGACCTCGAGCAGATCCAGAAGAAGGCGATCGCGAGCGGCGCGCGCAAGGCGATCGTGCAGGACGCGCGCGACATCTTCGTGCGCTTCTTCGTGTGGCCGGCGCTGCAGGCCGGCGCGCTGTATGAGGAACGCTATCCGCTTGCGACCGCACTGGGTCGGCCGCTGCTGGCGAAGCTGCTCGTCGACGCGGCGCGTGAGGAGAACGCTCGCTTCGTCGCGCACGGGTGCACCGGCAAGGGGAACGACCAGGTGCGCTTCGACCTCGCCGTCGGAGCGCTTGCCCCGGACCTCAAGGTGATCGCGCCGATGCGAGGCGGTATGAACATGACACGCGACGAGGAGATCGAATACGCGCGCGAGCGCGGCATTCCTGTTGAGGCAACCAAGCAGAGCCCGTATAGCGTCGATGAGAACCTGTGGGGTCGCTCGATCGAGGCCGGAGTTCTCGAAGATCCGTGGGGCGCGCCGCCGCGCGACGTGTTCCAGTGGACCGTCGATGCCGACGAGGCGCCCGCGAAGCCGCGCGAGATCGTGATCGGATTCCGCGAGGGGCTGCCGATCAGCCTCGACGGCGACGAGACCCTGGGCATCGAGCTCGTCGAGCGTTTGAACAAGCTCGGTGGCAAGTACGGGGTGGGCCGCATCGACCAGATCGAGAACCGGCTCGTGGGCATCAAGTCGCGTGAGATCTACGAGGCGCCGGCGGCCGTCATCCTCCATCTTGCGCACCGCGCGCTCGAGGACATGGTGCTGACCAAAGAGACGCTGCGCTTCAAGGCGCAGGTCGCGCAGGAGTACGCCGACCTCGTCTACAACGGCCTGTGGTTCACGGCACATCATCAAGACCTCGCGGCGTACGTACGCAGCACGCAGCGCTTCGTGAGTGGCGAGATCCGCGTGCGCCTCCATCGCGGGGCGGCGACGATCGCCGGCCGCCGCTCACCGCACTCCCTCTATTCGACAGCGCTCGCGACGTATGGCAAGGGCGACCAGTTCGACCACAAGGCGTCCGAGGGCTTCATCACCGTCTTCGGTCTGCCGCTCCGCACGCAGGCGCGGATCCAGTCGCTCTGGGGTGAGGGGAGCGAGGCGATGCTCGATGTGCCGAAGAAGGCGCTCGAAGCCCCGCAGGCGAAGAAGAAGACCAGGTGAGCAAAGACCTGTGGAAGGGACGCTTCGAGGGCGCGCTCGATCCGAAGGTGCGCGACTTCACCGCGTCGCTCGAGCTCGATAAGCGTCTCGCGTCGCACGACGTGCGTGGCAGCATCGCGCACGCACGGATGCTCGGCCGCCAGAACGTGATCTCAAAGGACGAGGCGGCCACGCTCGTGCGGGAGCTGGAGCGCATCGCAGGGGAGCTCAAGAATGGCACGTTCGCGTGGCCGGCCGACGCTGAGGACGTGCACTCCGCGGTCGAGCGCGTGTTGACGGAGCGCGCGGGAGCCGTCGGCGGGAAGCTCCACACCGGCCGGAGTCGCAACGATCAGATCGCGCTGGACCTTCGTCTGCTCGTCGTCGAGCTTCTCGATGGTCTCGATGCCGCACTGGTGTCGTTCGCGCGGGTCCTGGTCGAGCGGGCGTCGGACGAGTCGGACACCGTGATGCCCGGCTACACACACCTGCAACGCGCGCAGCCGGTGTCGCTCGCGCATCACCTGCTCGCACATGTCGAAGCGCTACGACGCGACCGGATGCGGGTGAGCGAGGCTCGCGAGCGTGCGGCGACGTCGCCCCTCGGTGCCGGCGCGCTGGCCGGGGTGCCCTACGCGATCGATCCGCAGGCGGTCGCGCGCGAGATGGGTCTCGCGCGGACGTTCCGCAACAGCATCGATGCCGTGGCGGACCGCGACTTCGTCGCCGACTTCACGTACGTGTGCGCGCTTGTTGCCGTGCACGCATCACGCTTCGCCGAGGAGCTCGTCCTGTGGACCACCGCCGAGTTCGGCTTCGCCGAGTTCTCGGATCGGCACGCGACCGGGTCGAGCATCATGCCGCAGAAGAAGAACCCGGACGTCGCGGAGCTCGTGCGCGGCCGTGCGGGTCGCATCATCGGCGACCTCGTCGCGGTGCTCACCACGCTCAAGGGACTGCCTCTCGCGTACGACGGCGACCTGCAGGAGCAGCGCGTTCCCCTGTACGACGCGGCCGCGGTGATCCCGGCCCTCGAGACGCTTGCGCTCGTCGTGGGCGGCGTGCGCTTCGACCGCGAGGCGATGCGCCGCGCGACCGAGCGCGGAATGCTGACAGCGACGGATCTCGCCGACCACCTCGCGCGCCGCGGTGTGCCATTCCGCGAGGCGCACGAGATCGTCGGTCGCCTCGTGCGCGAACGACTCGCGCAAAAGAAGGACCTGGCCGACGTCACGCTCGGCGAGCTGCGCGCCGTCGATCCGCGTTTCGGCGAGAGCGCGGTCGACGAGGTCGACGTGTCGCGCTCGCTCGCATCGCGGTCGTCGCCCGGCGGAACCGCGCCCGAGCGCGTGCGAGCGGCGATCGAGGAAGCCCGCACCGCGCTCCTCGCATGAGCCCGCAGATCAGGCCGGCGCGCACCGACGATGTCGACGCGATGCGAAGGCTGATCGACGGATACGCGGCGCAGGACCTGATGCTGTCGCGATCGCCCGAGTTCCTCCTCGAGCACCTCGGCGATTACATCGTCGCTGACGACGCCGGCTTCGCCGGATGCTGCGCGCTCGCCGTGCTCACGCGTGATCTTGCCGAGATCCGATCGCTTGCGGTGAAGCCGGAAACGTCACGTCGCGGAGTGGGGAAGGCGCTCGTCGATGGCTGCGTCGAGCGGGCGAGGACGCTCGGCCTGCGCCGTGTGTTCGCGCTCACGCTCGTGCCGGAGTTCTTCGAGCGCTGCGGTTTCACGCTCATCAGCCTCGGCCGGCTTCCGGAGAAGAGCGCCGCGGAGTGCCCCGTGTGTCCGAAGCGTTTCGCGTGCGACGAGCAGGCGATGCTGATGGATCTTGACGGCACCAAGCCCGAGCCGCTCCGCCCTGGCGAGCCGTGGGGCTACACACGAATCTTTCTCGGGCAGGAGCCGGCCCGCTAGCGTCAGGGCTGCGGCTTCAGCATCTCCATCGTCGCGGCCCGGCCCGTCTCGCCTTCCACGACGTAGAGCACGTCGGCGATCGTGACGAGTGCCCCACCGCCGCGCGGCGACCGCAGCCGTGGACCGAAGTGCCAGTGGTCGAGCGTGAAGATGTGTATGTCGGGCGCGACGACCCAGAACCATCCCGCGGCCTCCGCCGCGCGCCCGCCGACGACCGGCTTACGCAGGTCCGGCAGCCGCGTCCACTCGTTGCGCACCGGGTCGTAGCACTCGAAGGCGCGCTCGCCCCCGTTCCCGCCAGCCGCGCAGACGCTTCCTCGATAGGTTCCGACGGCGAGGTGGTCGCGCGGAGTTGGCATCGCTGCAAGACCGGTGATGAGCTTGCCGTGGTCGTACACCCAGACCTCTTTGACCCAGTTTCCGTCCTGCCCGACGCCTCCGACGATGTACGCACGCTCGTCGATTACGGCGATGCCGCCGGCCGCGCGCGCCGCCGGCATCGGCGTATGTTCGATCCAGCGCGCGTCGTTCGCGCTTAGGCTGAAGACGCGATTGGTCGGTCGGCCGAACACGTATCCACCGAAAACGTAGACGCGGTCATCGACCGTCGCGGCCATCGCGTGATCGAGCGAGATCGGCAGGTCGGGCGCCGACGTCCGTAGGCCGGTGCTCAGGTCGTAGCGGTAGACGTGCAGTCCATCGTCCGCCGTCCCGGTCCCGCCGATGACGTAGGCGGCTCCATACAGCGTCGTTTCTGCGACGTCCCCGCGTGCGGGGTAGCTCGGGCCGAGCGTCGTCCAGCTCTGTGTCTGGAGGATTTCGGCATCTCCGCTTTCCGCGGATACACCGCCGACGGGCGCGACCACGTACGGGGCGGTCACGATGAACTGCGCCGTAGCCCGCGGCGTCGCCGTTGCCTGCGGCGTCGTCGTGGCCTTGTCCGCCAGTCGCGGCACGACCAAGGAAACGACAACTCCAATGACGACCACGGGCGCGAGGACGAGGCTGAGCGATCCTGCGCGCCACGGTCCCCGGTTCGCAACCGGCTCGGGCTCGTCCAGCTCGATGATCTGGGTGTCGCTCACAGCAGTGAGGTACAACCTACGCCCGGACGACGTTCCGCCAAGGGGAATGAGCCGCGCCTGCCTTGGCGTTAGCGTGTTGATCATGCCCGTACTGCTGACACCAAAGGGGGCGCGCGGCACGGGATTCCGGTATGTTCCGGCTGTTCGGCCGGCGCATGCGCATCCAGGGCAGGCCGCTTCTACTGCTGACGACCACCGGCGCGAAGAGGGCGTCAGTGATTCGCGACTCATCGTGGCATCGAACGCCGGCGCGGCCTCACATCCGGCGTGGTACGTGAACCTCGCGCGCCGTCCCGAGGGAGCGGCGATCGAAGTCGACGGCCGTCGCTTCGCGGTCAACGCCGACTCGCTGCACGGACCAGAACGCGACCGCGCGTGGAAGCGCATCGTCGCGCTCGCGCCTGGTTATGGCAAATATGAACGGGACACAGATCGAGAGATCCCGGTGGTACGAGTCACGCGTAGACCCTGAGGCAGCTAGCCTTCGCCGATGTCCCAACGCGCGAAGGCTCTGGTGGCCGGCATCGACGCGCTCATCATGGGTGCGTTCACGTTCAGCGAGAGCGGCGGGACGTTCGGGATCGGTATCCCGGACCTCGTGCTGTGGGGCTCGGTCGTCGCGGCCGCGGTCTGCGCGCTCGTTGTGTTCACGGACGGCGCGGCGGTTATCGCCTGGATCGCCATCGGTTACGTCCTCTTCGGTGCCCTGCTGACGAACGGCAGCCCGAACTGGCCGCTCGTGGCGCTGGCTCTCGCGCTGATGCCGCTCGTCCCGCGACCGAATGGTTCGCTGGGTCTCGGCGTGCTCATCGCATCAGGTGCGGCTGTCGTCGCACGCGTGCTCGTCGGTCTGCTCGTCTGAGGGACACGAGCGAATAGCATCTTCCGGTGACCACGCGACCGACGATCCGTTCGGTGAACGGGCTGGTGGCGACCGACAACCATCTCGCCACGGCCGCCGGCATCGCCGTCCTTCGTGATGGTGGCAGCGCCGTCGACGCCGCGGTCGCGGCCGCGGCTGTGTGCGCTGTGACCCAGCCGCATCGCACCGGGATCGGCGGCGACCTCTTCGCGCTGGTCTACGACGCCCGCACTCGAGAGGTGCAGGCGTACAACGGGTCGGGAGCGGCAGCGAAGTCGCTCGACCGCGAATCGTTCCCCGACGGCTTCCCAAAGGGTGGGCCGCGCGTCGCCACGGTGCCCGGCGTGCTCGCTGCGTTCTCCGACCTGATGGCCGACCACGGCCGCCTCGGTCTCGAGCGCGTGCTCGCGCCCGCCATCCAGTACGCGGAGGAAGGATTCCCGGTGAGCGACGGCCTCGCGGAGGGATTCGTCGACAGCGGCGCGCGTCTCGATGAGGAGTGCGCGCGCGTCTTCGGTCCGGTCGGTCGTTTCCCGCGCGCCGGCGAGATCCTGCAGCAGACCGAACTCGCGCAGACGCTGCGCGAGGTCGTGACGCACGGGACGGCCGCGTTCTACGGCGGCGATCTTGGCGAGCGTTTCGCCAAGGGACTCGCGACGATGGGCGGTCACATCACGCTCGACGACCTCGCGTCGCACGCGACGGATCGACCCGAGCCGATCGCCGTCACGTACCGTGGCCTGCGCATCTTCGGACAGCCGCCCGTGTCGCAGGGTCACATCCTCCTGGAAGAGCTCGCGATCGCCGAAGGCCTCGACATGAAGGAGTTCCCGTGGGGAAGCGCCGACCTCGTCCATCAGATGGTCGAGATCAAGAAGATGGCGTTCGCCGACCGCGATGCCTACGCGGGCGACCCGAAGCACATGGGTTTCGCGGCCGATCGGCTCCTTGACGGACCGTTCGTGGCGAGCCGTCTCCGCGCGATACCGGCCAAAGCGAGCGAGCGCGCCGAGGCGGGTGCGCTTGCCGTGCTCGCGACGGACACGACGTACATGGCGATCGTCGATCGCGATGGCAACGCGGTCTCGCTCATCGAGAGCGTCTTCAGCGAGTTCGGGTCGGCGTCGATGGTCCCGGGCACAGGCATCCTGCTGAATGACCGGCTGACCGGCTTCTCGCTCGACGCCGCATCGCCGAACGTGCTCGCTCCCGGCAAGCGGCCGATCCACACCCTGAACACGGTCATCGCGCTCGGCGGTGTCACGCCGCGCTTGGTGTTCGGCACGCCGGGCCGGCACGCTCAGGTGCAGACGAACTTCCAGCTCGCGGTCGCGCTCATCGACCACGAAATGGATGTCCAGCGCGCGATCGAAGAGCCGCGCTGGTATCACGAGTCCGGCCGCGCACTCAAGGTCGAGAACCGTTTCACGGAGCAAACGCGCAAGGGGCTCGCGGCGAAGGGTCACGAGATCGCGCTCGTCGGCGACTGGGCCGAGGTGACCGGCGGCGCGCAGGCCATCGCGATCGACGAGAACGGCGTATTCAGTGGTGGCGCGGATCCTCGCCGCGAGGGCAACGCGGCCGGCTACTAGCCGTTGCGTTCCCTTGTTGCGCTCCTCTACGCGGCGCTCGTGGTGGCCTCGGCGTGCGAGGCGCTGCCGCCATCTCCCGATCCGGTCGCGAAGGCGTACGCCGACGCCTGGACGAAGGGCCACTACCAGGAGATGTGGGATCTCCTCACCGACGAGTCGCGCGCGCGTGTCGGAACGGCGGGATTCGTCGACCGGCTGCCGCTCATCGCGCAGGAGATGACGCTGCGGTCGCTCGAGGCGACGACCGGACCATCGACACGGGAGAAGCTGCCAAACGGATCGCCCGATCCGCGCCGCGCGACGGTCACGCTCGACGTGACGTTCCACACCACGCGGGTCGGAGACTTCAAGCGAAGCACGACGCTCTCGCTCGTGCTGGTCGGAGAGAAGGACAAGGCCGCCTGGCGGATCGCGTGGACTCCCGAGGCGATCCTGCCGAAGCTGTCGGCGGGGCGCCTCGTGCGCATGATGCGCATCGGGACGTCGCGTGGCCGGATCATCGCGCGCGAGGGCACGGAGCTCGCGACCTTCATCGACGGCGCGACCGTTGGGGTCGTTCCCGGACAGGTGCGCTCCGAGGATGGGCTCGCAACGAGCCTCGCGCCGATCCTCGGGCTGCGGCCCGATGAGATCAAGGCGAAGCTCCACCAGTCGTGGGTGCGGCCCGACACGTACGTTCCGATCCGGAATCTTGCCGGCGCTTCGCTGACCGCTGCGCGTCCCGCGCTAGGCGTGATCGAGGGCGTGCAGCTGCAGGCGACCCGCGTCCGCAGCTACCCGACGGGGCTCGCGTCGCAGACGTTGGGGTATCTCGCAGAGGCGAGCGATGTGGAGGCTCAGAAGCGCGCCGCCCGCGGCGTGCAGGCGGGCGATCTGATCGGAAAGGCCAACAGCGGTCTCGAGGACACGCTCGACGAGGTGCTCGGTGGAACGTACGGCTGGCGGCTGACGATCATCGAGCCGAACGGTGATGTCGCCGAAGTGCTGGGCGAGAGCGTGCCGATCCCCGGGATGGACGTCGTGCTCTCGCTCGACCCCGCGCTCCAGCTCGCGGCCGAGAACGCGCTCGGGGACCGCAAGGGCGCTCTCGTCGCGGAGGATCCATGGACCGGCGAGATCCTCGCGATCGCGAGCCGGCCGACGTTCGATCTGAACGCGTTCGCGAACGGCGACGGGCTCAACATCGCGCGCTTCTCGGCCGACGCGCGCAAGCCGCTCTTCAACCGCGCGACGTTCGGTCAGTACCCGACCGGCTCGTCCTTCAAGCCGATCACGGCAGCGGCAGCGATGAAAGAGGGCCTCTACAAAGCTGGTGATCGCATCGACTGCCCGGCGCGCTGGACCGGCTACGGGGAGCAGTGGGCGCAGCTGAACCACGAGACCGGGAACCTCGGGCTCATCGATCTCCGCACCGCGCTTGCGCGGTCCTGCAACACGTTCTTCTACGAGCTCGGCAAGCGCCTGAACGACCGCAACGCCGATCTGCTTCCGAGCGCCGCGAAGAGCTTCGGTCTCGGGAAGGCAACGGACATCGACTACGTGCTCGAGGCCGAGGGGATCGTGCCGAGCCCCGCTTGGAAGTCGCAGTACTTCGCGAACCCGGCGGACAAGGTGTGGAACCCAGGTGACGCCACGAACCTGGCGATCGGGCAGGGCTTCCTGCTCGCGACGCCACTGCAGATGGCGAACTACGCCGCGGCGCTCGCGAATGACGGGATCGTGTGGAAGCCGCGTCTGGTGCTGGAGTTCCGCGACCGCGCCGGCACGCCACAGAAGAAGTTCGAACGCGCGGAGCTCGGGCACGCCGCAAGCATTCCCACCGACCTCACGCAGATCCGTGACGGGATGCGCTCCGTCGTCGCCGACACCGACGGCACCGTCTACTTCCCGTTCCGCGGCTTCCCGGTCTCGGTCGCCGGCAAGAGCGGCACGGCCCAGACCCCTACCGACCCTGACGGCTGGTTCATCGGCTTCGCGTCCTTTGAACAGCCATCGATCGCGTTCGCGGCCGTGTTCGAGGAGTTCCACGAGACGCCGGGCAACTTCGCGTCGCAGGTCGCGGGCGCCGCGGCGCGTTCCGTCGTGGGCGCGAAGTTCGGTGTGAAATGAATGAGGTAAGGGTCACGTACCCGCTCACGCTCACATTCAAGTTCCTGACCATCAGCTCGTACATCCGTGTCGTCGATGCGACCGGCCGGCTCGTGAGCTACGTCAAACAGCGAGCGTTCCGGCTTCGGGAAGACGTCACGATCTTTGCCAACGAGGAGCAGACGCAGCCCGTCTACCACATCAAGGCGAACAAGATCATCGACATCGGCGCGACCTACGCGATCACCAGCGCCGACGGAAGATCACTCGGTGCGGTGAAGCAACGTGGGATGCGCACGTTCTGGAAGGCGACGTACGACATCCTCGACGAGACCGGGAATGCCATCGGTCTCCTCCACGAGCAGAACGCCTGGGTGAAGGTCATCGATGGACTCATCGGCGAGATCCCGCTCATCGGCTTCGTGATCCAGCAGTGGATCAACCCGACGTACCTCATCGACGGCGCCGACGGCACGACGTGTCTGCGTTTGCGCAAGCGGCCGTCGTTGATCGAGCGCAGATTCACCCTTGAGCAGGACTCGCCACTACCGTCGCGCCTCGAACAGGTGGCGCTGCCAGCGGTGCTCATGGTCGTCCTGCTCGAGCGCGGCAGGGGCTAGCTGGGCGTCGTCGAGGTCAAGACCACCATCCGCGCGCCGGCGGGTCGGTGCTTCGATCTCGCGCGGAGCGTGTCGGCACATCTGTCATCGACGGAGCAGACCGGCGAGCGTGTGGTCTCGGACGTCGCGTCCGATCTCCTCGGACCGGGCGATGTTGTCACCTGGGAAGCCACGCACCGCGGGGTGCGCCAGAGATTGACATCGAAGATCACACAATTCGATCCACCGCGTTCGTTCGAGGACGAGCAGGTCGCCGGGCCGTTCAAGATCTTCTGGCACCGGCACGAATTCAGTACGACCGATGACGCCACCGTGATGACCGACCTCGTGCGCTACCGCGCTCCCCTAGGTCCTATCGGGTCGCTCGTCGAGCGCGTCTACCTCGACCGCTATCTCAGGTCGTTCCTCGAACGGCGCGCCGCGCGTCTGCGCTCGCTGGCCGAATCCGCGCCATGACCGTCTCCGCCTAAAATCGACCTATCCCGACAATCACTGACGCCCCGGCGACGCGTCGCCTCGACAACGGGCTGGTGCTCTACGCGCTCGAAGCGCGACACGCACCGGTCGTGTCGCTGTGGGTCTGGTACCACGTCGGCGGTCGCAACGAGGTCCCCGGGACCACCGGCATGTCGCATTTCCTCGAGCACATGCTCTTCAAGGGCACGACGAAGCATCCCAAGGGCGATCTCGACCGCCTGCTCGCGCGCTACGGCGCGCAGTGGAACGCCTTCACCAGCGAGGACGTGACCTGCTACTTCGAGACCGTGCCGAAGGCGCGGTACAAGACCGCGCTCGAGCTCGAGTCCGATCGGATGCGCAACGCGCTCATCTCGGTCGAGGAGACCGAGGCCGAGCGCACGGTGATCGTCAGCGAGCGCGAGGGCTACGAGAACGATCCGTCGTTCCTTCTCGGCGAAGAGCTTCAGGCCATCGCGTTCAGCCGCCACACCTATGGGCAGGGCGTCATCGGGAGCAAGGACGAGATCAAGCTCATGACGCGCGACGGCCTGTACGCCCACTACCGCCGCTTCTACGCGCCGAACAACGCGTATGTGGTCGTGACCGGTGACGACGAACCCGAGCGTCTCATCGAGGAAGCGGCCGCGGCGTTCGGTCCGCTCGATCCGTCCAGCGATCTCGGCGAGCCGCCGAAGGCGCCCGAGCCGGACCAGCACGGCGAGCGGCGCGTCGTCGTGCACCGCGCCGGCGGCACCCTTCCGATCGTGATGCTCGCGTTCCGCGCCCCGCGCGCGACCGACTCGCGCGCGGCGGCGATCTCCGCGCTGGCCGTGGCGCTCGCGGGCACGTCCACCGGGAGCGACGGCGCGTCCGGCCGTTCGTCTCGCCTGTATCGCGCACTCGTCGAGACCGGGCTCGCGGCGGACGTCGACGCGTCGTTCCAGCTGATGAAGGATCCGTACCTGTTCTTCGCCGATGCCACGCTGCGTCCTGGCATCAAGCACGCGGATGTCGAGCGCGTCCTGCTCGAGGAGCTCGCGAAGCTGTCCTCGGATCTTCTCGCCGAGGACGAGTTCGCGCGCGTGCGACGCCAGCTGCTCGCATCGACCGCGTTCAACACCGACACGATCACCTGGCGCGCGTATCGCTGCGGTCAGCTCCTCTCGACGGGCGCCGCGACCTCGATCAGCGAGTGGTACGACAAGCTCGCAGCGGTCACACGCGAGCAGATCCGCGACGCGGCGAGCGGCCTCTTCGTGGAGCGCTCGCGGAGCGTCGGCTGGTTCGTGCCCGAGGGCGACCTCTCATGAACAAGGTCCACCGCAGCGTGCTCCCGAACGGCCTGCGCATCGCGACGGTCCCGATCGCGGGCCTTCGCTCGACCTCGGTGTTCCTCGCCGTCGAGGCGGGGCAATGGTTCGAGCCTGCCGGCCGACCGGGCATCGCGCGTCTGGCGGCGCAGACGATGCTGCGCGGGACGAAGCGGCGCGACGGCGCGATCTGGGCAACGGCGCTCGACGCGCTCGGCGCGGTCGCCCGTCTCGACGTCGGGTCGCACGCCGCGGTGTTCAGCGCGCAGTGTCTCGGCGACGATCTCGGCGAACTGCTCGGACTCATCGCGGAGGCCGTGCGAACACCGGCGCTGGCGGATGCGGAGATCGAGTTCGTGCGCGGCCAGACGCTCGCGCATCTCGAGAAGGACGAGCGCGACACTCGCGCCGTTTCGGACCGCGTCTGGCGGGGGCTGGTGTACCCGACGGGGCATCCGTTCCATGCACCCGCGATCGGCGACACGGCCGTCGTGCGGTCGGCGACCGCCGAAGACATCCGCGCGTATCACAAGAGCGCGATCGCCCCGGACGGCGCCGTGCTCATCGTCGCAGGCGCGACGACCGCGGATGCGGTGAAGGACGCCGCAGGTCGAGCGTTCGGGGACTGGCCGAAACGAGCCAAGCCACAGAGTGCCAGCTATCCTCCGGTCGCGCTCGCGGCGACCAAACGCCGTGTCGAGGTCGTGCCGGACAAGACGCAGAGCGACGTGATCATCGGCTGGCCCGGCCTACCGCGTACCGATCCGCGCTTCACGGCCGCGCGCGTCACGAACATGGTCTACGCGGCCGACACGTTCGCGAGCCGCGCGGGCAACGTCATCCGCGACCAGCTCGGCCTGGCGTATTACGTGTTCAGCGGCATCGGCGCGAGCTGCGGGCAATCGCCGTGGATCGTGCGCATGGGTGTCAACCCGAAGAATGTGCATCGCGCGATCGAGGTCGCGCTCGACGAGCTGCGCAAGATCACGGTCGGCCAGATCGCCGACGACGACCTGGCGCTGGCGAAGGACAAGCTCGTCGGGGAGCTCGACGTCGCGCTCGAGAGTCCCGCCGGCGTTGCATCGATGGTGCTCGAGGCTGAGATGTTCGAGCTAGGCGAAGACCACTTCGAGCGCTATCCGCGCGAGCTCCGCGCGGTCACGAAGGAGCAGGTGATCGAGACCGCTCGCGCGTTCTTGCCGCCGGATCGCTACGCGCTCGCGGTCGCTGGTCCCGCGCTCCCCGAGGCGCTCGTTTGATGGCGACCTTCCCGCCCGCCGTACTGAAAAGCCTCGATGACACCAGCGTCGTCGAGATCGAGACGCGCTCGGCGAAGGGGACGAAGCACCTGATCCCGATCTGGATCGTGGTGGTCGACGGCGTTGCGTACGTTCGCTCGGTGCGCGGCCCCGCGGGTCGCTGGTACCGCGAGCTCCTCGCGAAGGGCGAGGGCGCGGTGCTGGTTGGCGGGAGGCGCGTCCCGGTGCGCGCGACGAAGGACAGCTCCGCTAAGGCGATCGAGGCTGTGAGCGCCGCGCTACGTAAGAAGTACGCGCGCAGCGGCCAGTCGCTCCAGTCGATGCTGCGCACCAACGTCTTGGACACGACCGTCCGTCTCGACCCGGTCGCGCGAACGCAGAAGCCCTAAAGAGGCAGTCGCACCGCGCGACCCTCGCGCTCGACCAGACCTTCGTCGACGAGCGCCGCGAGCAGATCGGGAACGCGCACGTCGTCGACGGCGCGCTGTATGGCAGTCGCGCTGATCGCGTCGTGGTCGCGCAGCAATGCGACGATGCGCCCGCGCACGCGCCGGTCGCTCGTCGCGAAGGTGGCCTGCCGGCGTGGCGCGGCGCGAACGATCCGTCCGCGCGAGCGGCAACCTTCCGCGATCGGGCAGACGTCGCAGCGTGGCGTTCGCGCGAGACACACTGTCGCGCCGAGATCCATGAGCGCGTGATGCCAGCGATCGGCGCGTCGTCGAGGAACGAGACGCTCGTCGATCGCGACGGCTTCGCGTTCCGTCGCGATCCGGCCGAGGAGCACTCGCCCCAGCACTCGGCGGATGTTCGTGTCGGCGAAGGCCACGCTTTCGCCGCGGCTGAAGCAGCTCACCGCGCCGGCCGTGTAGGTGCCGACTCCCGGGAGCGCATCCAGGCCGTCGCGCGTCTTTGGGAGCGAGCGGGGATGCAGCCGCGCGATGCGGTGGAGATCGCGTGCGCGGCGGTTGTACCCCAGACCCGACCACGCCCGGAGGACGTCGCCGAGCGTGGCGCGGGAGAGCGCGGAGAGGGTGGGAAAGCGCCGGAGAAAGGTCGCGTAGGCGGGGACCACGCGCGAGACCTGGGTCTGCTGGAGCATCACTTCAGAAACGAGCACGGCGTACGGATCGCGCGTGCGGCGCCACGGAAGGTCCCGCGCGCTCCGGTCGTACCACCGCTGCAGTCGCCGTCGGAGCGTCCCCGCCACGGCCCTGTCCGTGTACAATCTGTCGCCAGCATAGGTAGCCCGGAGTGCTGAGGGCCGCGAGGTCTTCAGTTCTTTTGTTTCTAGGGCGGTGGGTAGCGCGAGTCGCACCCGGGGTAACGGAGGCTCAATGAACAATCTCGAAAAGCCGGTATATGTCTCTGCCGATGGGCTGAGGAAGCTGCAGGCGGAGCTCGAAGAGCTGCGCACGACCAAGCGCACCGAGGTGGCCGAGCGCATCCATGCCGCCATGGAGTTCGGCGACTTCACCGAGAACTCCGAGCTCGAGCAGGCGAAGAACGACCAGGCCTTCCTCGAGGGCCGGATCATGACCCTCGAGCAGATGATCAAGAACGCTCAGATCATCGACGAGACCGAGAAGCACGATCTCGTCGAGGTCGGCAGCCACGTCACGGTCGAGGCCGACGGGCGCAAAGAGAAGTACACGATCGTCGGGTCGGCGGAAGCGTCGCCGCAAGAGGGCAAGATCAGCAACGAGTCGCCGGTCGGACGCGCGCTCCAGGGTCACCGCGCGGGTGAGACGGTCAAGGTCTCCGTGCCCGCGGGCACCATGGAAATGAAGATCCTGGCGGTCAGTTGAGCGTAAGGTCCAGCGCGAGCGTGACGGCCAAAGGGTCGGAGCAAGGTCACCAGGCGCGCTTCTGGGCGGACGAAGAGGCCGACCTCCTCGCCACCGATCGCCAGCACGTGATCCGCGACTCCAAGACGCCGTCGGGCGCTGTACCGATCTCGGGCCTGCGCGGTCCGATCATCACCGATGCGCTCTACCGGACGTTCAAGAAGCGCGGCCTGCGCATCCGCTACGTCTTCACGATCGACGACTACGACCCCATGGACTCGCAGTCGCTGAAGGAGAAGGCGGCGTGGGCCGAGCACATGGGCAAGCCGTTCGCGCACATCCCCTCGCCGGAGCCTTCAGCGGCGTCCGACTTCGCGCGCTATCACGCCTCGGCCTACCTCGACACGTTCGCCACGCTGGGGATCCGGCCCGAGGAGATCCACTGGATGCGCGACCTCTACGGAAAGGGCGAGCTCGATAGGCAGATCGACCTGGTCCTGCGGAACGCGGCGGTCATCCGCGAGATCTACGAGCGGGTCTCGCATGTCACGAAGGACGAGCGCTGGCTCCCCATCGGGGTGATCTGCGAGAGCTGCGGCCGTCTCGGAACGACCTTCGCGTATGACTACGACGGCAAGACCGTGGCGTACGAGTGCCGCAAGGACTACGTCGAGTGGGCGGAGGGCTGCGGTCACACAGGACGGCGTTCGCCATTCAAGGGCAACGCGAAGCTGTACTGGAACCTCCAGTGGTGCGCGATGTGGGACCACTTCGGCGTGACCTATGAGGAAGGCGGCAAGGACCTCCTCACCGCGGGCGGGTCACGCGACCGTGCCAACGAGATCTACCGCGAGGTGTGGAAGAAGGATCCGCCGATCGGCCTGGTGCACGAGTTCTTCACGACCGGCGGCAAGAAGATGTCCACCTCAAAGGGGTTGGGCGCGGCGGCCACGGACCTGGTCAAGGTCTATCCGCCCGAGCTCGTGCGGTTCCTGATGTTGCGCACGCATCCGAAACGCCATGTCGAGTTCGATCCGACCGGCCTGACGCTGTCGAAGCTCTTCGACGAGTACGACCGCTGCGCCGACGCGTTCCGCAACGAGCCGGACAGCGATCAGGCGAAGATCTGGGCGCTGTCACAGGTCGCAGAAGATCCGGATCCAGCCGGTTTCCGCATGCGCTTCGCCATCGTCGCCGACTGGGTCCAGATCCCAAGCGTGGATCCAGTGAGGGAGGCCGAGGAGCGCAAAGGGGCGCCGCTGAGCGCGGCGGAACGCAAGGACCTCGATCAGCGCATCGCGCTGGCGCGCGTCTGGCTCGAGCGGTGGGCGCCGGATGAGGCGCGCTTCAGTGTCCTGCGCGAGCTGCCCGAGATCACGCTGTCGGACGCGCAGCGTCGCTACCTCGTCGCGGTGAAGGAGCTGATCGGCAAGATCAAGGATCCCGAGGCGCTGCAGCAGGAGCTCTACGAAACGGCGAAACGCGTCGGCGTCGTCGGCGCGGATGGCAAGGTGTCGCGCGACGCCTTCAGCGCCATCTATCTGGCGTTCCTTGGAAAGCCCAGCGGGCCGAAGGCGGGCTGGCTGCTCACGACATTGCCGGACGACGTCGTGCGCAAGCGTCTTGACGAGGCGGCGAAAGCGCGATGAACGGAAAGCTGCCCGTCGCGATCATCTGGCACATGCACCAGCCGTACTACCGGCATCCGCAGACGAGCGAGTTCGTCCTGCCGTGGGTGCGCCTGCACGCCTCGAAGGACTACCTCCACATGGCGCGGCTGCTCCAGGAGTTCCCCGGCGTGAAGGCGCACCTGACCATGGTGCCGAGCCTCCGCGACCAGCTCGAGGACTACGCCCAGGGCGCAGACGACGAGGACACGCGCGTGACGATGCGGACGGTCGATGGCTCGCTGACCCCGGAGGAGAAGGAGCACATGCTGCGACGCTTCTTCTCCATCCACCACGGGAACGTGATCCATCGTCACGACGAGTACCGTCGCCTCCTCCAACTCGGCATGGCGACGCACGATCGCCCCGAGCTGCTTTCGGACGACTACTTCGTCGATCTGGCCCTGTGGTTCAACCTCGCCTGGATCGATCCCGACGACATCGCGAGCGATGCCAGGCTCGAGGAGCTGCGCCGCAAGGGGAAGCAGTACACGCGCGAGGACGTGCGCTACGTCATCGGACGGCAACGGATGATGGCCTCGGGCGTGCCGCATCTGTACCACCGGCTCGAGCACGATGGGCAGGTCGAGATCCTGACCACGCCGTACTACCACCCGATACTGCCGCTCATCATCGACAGCCGCAGCGCGCTGCGCGGCGACCCGAATGCGATCATCCCCGATCCGCCGTTCCAGTACCCGGACGATGCGGCCTTCCAGATCGAGGAAGCGATCGCGTCGCACGAGCGCTCCTTCGGCAAGAAGCCGCGCGGCATGTGGCCGTCCGAAGGTTCCGTTTCGCCGGAGGCCGCGAGCGCCATCTTCAAGTCGGGCCTCGACTGGTTCGCGTCCGACGAGGGCGTGCTCGCGCGCTCGGTGAATGTCGAGTTCAAGCGCGACGAGGTCGGTGGACTCCTCGAGCCACAGCTGCTCTACCGCCCGTACCGCATCCCGGGCGGCGGCACCGCGATCTTCCGCGACCGCGAGATCTCCGATCGCATCGGCTTCCTCTACGGCGACATGTCGCCGCACGACGCCGTCGGCGACATGATCTGGAAGCTCGAGCGCGCCCGCGAGCGGCTGCCGGACGCAGGCGGTCCGTACCTGGCGACGATCATCCTCGACGGCGAGAACGCTTGGGAGCAGTACCCGAACAACGGCAACGACTTCCTGCGCTACCTCTACGGGAAGCTGCAGACCGACGAGCGGTTCGAGACCGTGCGCGTCAGCGACTTCCTCGACAAGACACCCGCGAACGTCGAGCTCCCGAACCTGCACACCGGCTCATGGATCGACGCGACGCTCGGCGTGTGGATCGGCGAGCCCGCGCACGCGAAAGCGTGGAGCGCGCTCGAGCGCACGCGTCGCTTCGCGCAGGAGCAGTGGGGCGCGCTCCGCTACATGCCCAAGAGCGTGCGACAGCCGCTGATGGTCGCCGAGGGCAGCGACTGGTTCTGGTGGTACTCGAGCCGCAACTCGAGTCCCGAAGATGCGGTGTTCGACGCGCTCTTCCGCGCGAACCTCGAGGTCGTGTGGTGGTACGCCGGCGCCGAACCGCCGGAGGACATCCGCACCTCGCTCATGGATCCGAATCGCCTCGCGGCGGTCGTTGGCCGAGGGGGCACGATGCTCCCGGGTGCTCGCGAGCAGTACGGCGGCTAGCTCCTCCTATATCGTCGCGGTCGTCATGGCAACAAGCACGAGCGCGGTCGGCCGGCTCCTGCCCGCCATCTCGTCGCTGCTACGGCCCCCGCCGCAGCACGAGCTCCGAGAATACGGCGGGATCGGCCTGGTCCGCGGCAAGCGCGTGATCGATATCGGCTGCGGCGACGGTCGCATGGCGCTCGGGTGCGCGCCGCACGCGTCGGAGGTCGTTGGAGTCGATCCGGACCCCGACGCGATCCGTCTCGCGCGCGTCAAGGCGCGCGAGCTCGGTGTTGCGAACGCGCAGTTCAGGGTCGGCGTTGCGCAGGAGCTCCCCTTCGCGGACGGGCACTTCGATGTGGCGATCCTCTCGTGGACGCTCTGATGCGTCCCACGAGGGGGCATGGTCGATGCCCTGAAGGAAGCTCATCGGATCCTCCGACCGCGCGGCATCCTCGTCGACGCGCGCCCTGATTCGCGCGTCCTCGCCTACGCGGAGCACGAGGTCGGGAAGGGCAAATACCGGGCCGGCGGTGTGATCGCGACCGCGCGTGAGGAGCTGGTCAACGACCGCACGTCCGACCGAGCGGTCGCAACGGCAGTCGAAAACCTATGGTTCCGGTCGCGGCGCGCCGGTCGCTTCTGGCACCGCGTCCTGTTCGAAGACCGGCCGTCGATGCAGCGCTATCTCGGCGACCACGCGCGGTTCGTCCATCGCGTGCGCTGGATGGTCGATGCCCCGAAGCGACGAAAGTGGGAAGAAGACCCGTGGGCGATCAGGCGTGCCGTGCGCTACGAGCTCTTCGAGCGGATCTAGCTCGTCAGCGCGAACGCCGTCTCCCATGCGGATTCGTATCCCTCGAGAATGCGCGGCCACGCGAATCGCTTGGCCGTCGCGCGTCCTTCGGTCCGGATGGACCGTCCGAGCTCCGGGCGCTCGCGGAGCATCAGCTGGGACGTGAGAAGCTCGCGCGGATCGTCGCTCTGCACGACGATCGCGTTCCCGAACGGCACCGCGTAGTCCTCTCCGGTACGGCCGAGGTAGGCGATGCCGCCCGACGCCATCACCTCGAGCCCGACGAGGCCGAAGGGCTCCTTCTCCGAGTTCGCCAGCACGCCGTCGGCCGACGCGTAGAGCGTCCGCAGCGCCTTCTCGTCGATGAAGAAGTCGAGGAACACGACTTCCGCGCTGGTGTTCGCTATCGCCGTGGCGAGGTCGCGTGACGTCGCGGTCGGCGCGAGCGCGAGCCGCTCGACGTTGAGCCCGCGTCCGAAGATGCGATCGCCGACGATGTCGGCGTAGGGGCTGCGACTGCCACGCATCACGAAGCGCGGCCGCATCCCGGCGTCGCGCATCGTGGCGATCGCGTCGATCGCCCAGAGCCAGCGCTTGTCGACGTCGAACCTGGCGACCTTCACGAACGTGGGCCGGTCGCCGAATGCCTTGCGCATGCCGGTCACGTCGCTCGGCGGGAGCGGCTTCAGGTAGCGCTCCGCGATCCCATTCGGCAGAACGGCCGCCTCGACGTCGACCTTCGCGAGCTCCATGCGCATGTAGCGCGAGATCGTCGTGATCGACGCGGCACGGCGCAGCAACGGAAAGTCGATGCGGCCGAAGCCGTAGGTGTTGTTGGCGTTCCAGAACAGCGCAGCGGAGCGGTCGCTGCGCAGCGACAGCAGCGTGGAGGTGTTGATCGCCGCCGTGGCGGTCTGCCAGTCCTCGAACAGCACGACGCTGCGCTCACCGCGAGCCGCGGCCGCAGGGATGACCTCTCCCGCAAGATGCGGCGGCACCGTGCGCGAGAAGTCCAGGTATTTGCCCTCCTCGCCGTCATAGACGTCCTTTGGGTGGTAGCGACTGATCCACTGGCCCCAGCGCTCGAGCACCAGGCGTCCCTCGTCGCTCTCCTCTCGCGTCGGGAGCGACGGGTCGCCGACGAAGAGGTGATGCACGCGGTGTCCGCGGTCGAGCAGCGCTCCGGACAGGTCGATCATCCGCGTCGCGAGACCGCCAACGAACGAATAGCGGTCCGGACCTTCGAATGCGACGAGTACGACATGGAACATGAACGCCGATAATGACACGCTCATGAACCGCCTCCAGCGCGTCCGCGAGGACCCCCATGGCGTGCGCGCGATGCTCGCGGCCCGTCATTTCGACGCTCCGCTCGATCGGATCCTGGAGCTCGACAAGCAGAGCCGCGAGCTGCGCGCCAAGAAGGAGCTGCTCCAGGCGGAGCGGAACAAAGGAAGCAAGGGCGGGCCGCCGAGCGATGCGGTCAAGGCACGCATGCGCGAGGTGGGAGAGCAGATAAAGGACATCGACGCGAAGCTCGGCCCGCTCGAGAAGGAGCGCGACGAGCTGGCGCTTTGGATCCCGAACGACGTCGCGCCCGACGTGCCTCCGGGGAAAGATGAGCACGACAACCGCGTCGTGCGCGAGGACCCCAAGCGCGTTCTGGCCTTTCCCGCGAAGCCTCACTGGGAGCTCGGCGAGTCCCTGGGGATCCTCGACATCCCGCGCGGGGCGAAGCTCGCGGGTTCGCGTTTCTACAACCTGCGCGGCGCGGGCGCGGCGCTCCAGCGCGCGCTCATAACGTGGATGATCGACCTCAAGGTCGATGCCGGCTTCACAGAGATCTATCCGCCGTTCGTGACACGCAAAGAGACGCTCATCGCATCGGCGCACCTCCCGCACTTCGATGAGAACCTTTATCGGGACGACGACGATGACGTGTGGCTCATCCCGACGGCGGAGCCGCAGCTCGTCTCACAGCATCGCGATGAAACGATCCCGCTCGAGAAGCTGCCGCTGCGGTACGTGGCATACACCGCCTGCTTTCGCCGCGAGAAGATGAGCGCCGGTCGTGATGTGCGCGGCATCAAGCGTGGTCATCAATTCGACAAGGTCGAGATGGTGTGCTTCACGTTGCCCGAAGACTCGCCGAAGGAGCTCGATCGTCTCACGCAGCTCGCCGTCGAAGTCATCGAGAAGCTGGAGTTGCCCGTGCGCGTCGTCGAGCGCTGCGCCGGCGATCTCGGTTTCACCGCGATGAAGGGCTACGACGTCGAGACGTGGGGACCCGGTGTTGGAGAGTGGCTCGAGGTCTCGTCAACGAGTGACGGCGGCTCGCTCCAGGCGGACCGTGGTGAGATCAGGTTCAAGCGCGACGCGACCTCACGCCCTGAGCACCCGCACATCCTCAACGCATCGGGCGTCGCGCTGCCCCGCTTGATGATCTCGATCATGGAGAACTATCAGCAGCAGGATGGGTCGCTCGTGATCCCGAAGGCCGTACGGCCCTACATGCGCGGGCGCGAGTGCATCAAGCCAGGGGAATTCGCGCTCTAGGCCGGGTCGCAGGGCAGGGCGTTCCGGCGGCTCACGAGCGAGTTGTACTGGTTGACCATTGCTACGTAGTTGTCGTAGATCGCGCTCGGGATCCCACGTGGGTACTGCGATTCGATGGCGGTGATCTGCGCACCGAGGGAATTGAGCTGCGATTGGATCGACAGGACCTGCGTGATGCATGGATCCGGCGTCGGCGGCGGGAAGTTTGTGAAGCCGAGCGCGACCATCTCACGGTCGCTGAAGCGATTCGGGCAGCTCAGCACCGCGCCGAAGCTCACGCAGGTGACGGGGTCTGTCATCAGCCCGTACTTGTCGACGCCGTAGAGACCGGGACTTGCCTGTTTCGTCACCCAGTGCCCGGTGTCGTTGGCCTCAGGCCCGTGACAGCACCAGATGTGACCGAGCTCGTGAAGCGCGACCGCGACGTTGTTCTCGACGGTCCGACGACCGAGCAGCTGGTCCGACACGTAGATCACGATGTCCTGCGAGTCGTCCGAGGCGTTACTGCGATGGACCGACGTACCGCGCGATGCGACGACATACATCGTGATGTCCGCCGATGTGTCATCGATCCGCAGGGAGCCGAGTCCGCGTGTGGCTGACTTCCATTCGGTCGCGAGCGTTTCCTTGATCTTGGCGAATGACGAGTCGCGCAGCGGGACAAGCGATGGGTCTGGATCGAACTGCTCGCGTGGCGGGACCTCGGTCGTGACGCGAACGTTGAGCGATGTCGCGGCGATCGGATGTGTGGGGATCGTGAAGATGCCCGACTTCGTCTCGGTCGCCGTCGAGTTCTGGCAACTAGCGGTGTAGGCACCGGTGCCGGCCGGGACGCGCGGCGTCGGATACGTCCAACTGACCAGGCCGTCCGGGCCGGCGCTTTGCTCTGGAAGCGAACCCGGTGGAACGTCCCCGTAATAGCCGCCTGCGATCTGCAGGAACGCGTTGCAGCGCACGCCTGGCGCGGTGCGAACGGACAGCGCTCCGTACTTCACCTCAGCGATGCTCAGCGGTGGCGGCGTGGTCCCCGGGGTCGCCACCGCCCCGGGCGAGGACGTAGCAGCGCCGGGACTGGCGTCGGGTGTCGTCGGCGCGGCGCAGCCAACGACGAGCGCGGCGAGCGCCACCGTGAGCCGCAGCGGAAGAGACCTTTGACGGGACACCGGTAATTCAGGCTAACCCTCGCTTGAAAGCAGCCAGCGGTTTGACGGCGTCGTGGCCGGACCGGATATGGTCAGATCCTCGACAACCTCGACAAGCACCTCGCGACGCTCTCGGGGAGGAAGAAGTCATGAGTGCGCAGACGCTTGCTGATCTCTCTGACGTGACCGGGCAGGTCATCCGTCCAGGCGACGCCAACTACGACAAGGCGCGCACGGTCTTCCTCGGCGGGGTCGACCGCCGTCCCGCGGTCATCATCCGCGTCGCCAACAACGGCGATGTTTCGCGCGTTATCGCGCTCGCGCGCGACACCGGGATGCCGCTCGCCGTGCGCAGCGGTGGGCACAGCGGCGCCGCGCATAGCCTCGTCGACGACGGCATCGTGCTCGATCTCGCGGACATGCGAGCGCTGAAGATCGACGCGCAGCGGCGCACGGCGTCGGCCGAGACTGGCCTCACAGCGGCGGAGTTCAGCAAAGCCGCGGACGAGCACGGACTCGCGGTCGGATTCGGGGACACGGGCTCGGTCGGCATCGGTGGGATCACGCTCGGCGGCGGAGTCGGCTACCTGGTGCGCAAGTACGGGCTCACGATCGACGATCTCCTCGCGGCCGACATCGTCACCGCAGATGGTGAACTCCGCCACGTCAACGCGGAGTCCGAGCCTGACCTGTTCTGGGCGATCCGCGGCGGCGGCGGGAACTTCGGCGTCGCGACTCGCTTCCAGTACCGGCTGCGTCCCGTCGGCGCGATCGTCGGCGGCATGATGATGCTGCCCGCGACAGCAGACGTCATCGCATCGTTCATCGCGTTGTCGGAGGAGGCGCCCGAGGAGCTGACCACGATCGCGAACGTGATGCCCGCGCCGCCGATGCCGTTCGTGCCGGCGGAGCATCATGGCAAGCTCGTGATCTTCGCGATGCTCTGCTTTGCCGGCGTAGCTGAGGCGGGGGAGCGTGCGGTCGCGCCGTTCCGCGCGCTGGCCACGCCGATCGTCGACATGGTCAAGCCCGGCCGGTACCCGGAGATGTACCCGCCGGATGACGAGAATTACCACCCGCTCGCGACGAGTCGCACGATGTTCATCGACAAAGTGGACCGTGGCGTCGCGGACGTGATCCTCGAGCATCTCAGCGCGTCGACCGCGCCGATGCGTGTCGCTCAGCTGCGGATGCTCGGCGGCGCGATGGCGCGCGTACCGGTGGAGGCCACCGCATTCGCGCATCGCCGGTCGCGGATCATGGTGAACTGCGCCGCGATCTGCGAGCGGCCAGAAGAGATGGCGATGCACGCGCCGTGGGTCAGCGAGTTCGCGGCGGCGCTGCGACAGGGCGACACGGGCGCGTATGTCAACTTCCTCGCCGACGAGGGCGCCGCGCGGGTCCGGGCCGCGTACCCTGGCTCGACCTGGGACAGGCTCAGGGCGATCAAGACTCGGTACGACCCGACCAACCTGTTCCGCCTCAATCAGAACATCCCGCCGAGCGAGGGACAGTCAAAGCGATGAGGAGCTGAAGATGCCGGCGAAACGGACCGCGAAGAAGACCTCGACCAAGAAGATCGTGGCGAAATCGCCAGGGAAGAGCGGGTCGGAACCTACCGTCTCCGGTTACTTCGCGGAGCAGCCAGCGGACAAGCGCGCGCTCCTCGAGAAGCTCCGCGCGCTGGTGGTACAAGGTGTGCCCGACGCCACCCCGACGATCAAATGGGGCGTGCCTGTCTACCAACGGAATGGCAGGAACCTGTGCGCGCTCGCGGCGTTCAAGGATCACGTGGCGATCAACTTCTTCGTGTCGCCAAGCGTGCTCGCGGACCCCGGCAAGAAGCTCGAAGGCGGTAAGACGAACCGCCTCCTGAAGGTGCGGAGCGCCGGAGACATCGATGCCAGGACCATCACGCGCTGGCTCAAGGCGGCCGCAGCAGTCAATCCCTGAGAGGCGTCCGCGGCTACGCCTTCTTGTTCTCGGCGATCCGGGCTTTCACGAGCGTCCTTACGAGACTGGCGGGCAGAGCCTTGTCCGCGGGGAACTGGATCGAGCCGCCGCCCAGCTTGTAGCCCTTGAGGGCGGCCAGGCGCGCGCGCATCGCGTCCGACGTGCTCATGAGGAAGAACGTGCAGTGCGCGGTCGCGGCGCCGAAGCCCACGAGCGGCTTGCCGTCGAGCTTGAACACCGGCACCTGATAGCTGATGCCCTCAGTCGCACCGGGTGCCGCCGCTTTGATCGCGGCCCGGAGCTTCGCGAGCGCGTCGCGCTTGTCCTTCGGCAGTGTGGCCAGGTACTGGTCGACGGTCTTGGTCGGCGCGTCAGGCTTCTTCACTACGGCGTGACGGCTTTTCGCGGCGCGTAGATCGGCCAGCGCAGATAGCCCACGTCGTCCACGCGCACGTAGCTCGCCTCGATCCACGAGAAGAGCCGTTCCATCTCGGGAAGGATGGCGTACTTGGGCTCGAGAAGCGTCCAACCTGCGCGCGCCGCGCGATCGAGCGGCGGAACGTCGATGGTCGCTGGCGAGGCGTCGACGATCAGCGCGGGAGGATCGCCCTGAAGCGCCGTCAGCAGCTCGTCCACCTTCGCCGGGCTCTGGTAGTTACGCATGTACAGCGCGTATTGGTACGCGTAACGAGTGGGCGCGCGCCGTCCGGTCGTGAAGTTCAGCCCGCCCTCACCACCCCAGAAGAGAACATGATCGGTGCTGGACGTGTGCTCGATGACGTACGTCGTAGCTATCGGCCGTGTGCGCTCCTGAACGTTCGGTCCGAGCCCGCGTCGGAATCCCGCAAGGGTCGGGATCGCGCTCGCGGAGAGGATGGCGACGAGCACGAAGGTGCCGATGACGGCGGTTCGGGCGGGCACTCTTAAGCGTGCTGACGCCCCCTCCAGCGCGGGTCGCACCGCGCTCGTCGCGATCGCGGCGAGGACGCCCAGGGTGGGGAGGCAACCCAGGAAGTACTCGCGATACGGACGGCCCGTCCCGCTCGCGAGCGCGTAATCGAGGGGCAGCGCGAACACACCGAACAGAAGGAGCGGCCGCGCGTTGGGCGGCGCGGTGCCGCGCACGAGCTTGACGAGCGCGGCGACCCATCCCGCGAACGCGATCGGGAACAAGCCCGAGAACGAGGTGAACCCGATGCCCTCGAGCAGCGCCTGCATGTGTTCGGAGAGGGTCGCGCTCGAGTACTCGACGTTGAAACCGAGCACCTGATCCACGAAATCGTCGAATACTCCGGTCGCGACGAAGTAGAGGCCGATGGGAAGCACGACCGCGAGGCCACCCAGCGTTCCGAGCACCACGGGCGGGACGAGCGATCTCACTGAGCGGAGCTGCGACGCGCGCACCGCCTCCGCCAGATAGATCGCTGCCCAGACGCCGATGATCGTTGGCTTCAAGAGTCCTGCGAAGCCGGCCGCGATGCCGATGGCGAACCAGCGCCATCGCGATGGGCCGGCGCGCTTCTCCCAGAGGAAGAGCGCGATCGCACTGAACTGGAACGGCCATGCGTACTCCTCGGGCCGGTTGCCACCATCGAGGATGAGTGGGACCGCGGTGATCCAGGCGATCGATCCGAAGAGCGCCGGCAGCAGCCCGAGCGTTCGATAGAGGGCCCAGAAGCCGACGACCGCGGCGAACAGCATCGTCACGAACTCGACGACAGTGACGCCGGTGATGCCGTGATCGCCGAGCGCGAGTCCGATCAACCCAAAGTAATAGATGAGTGGTGGCTTGTGGTCCCACACGTCGCGATAAGGGAGGCCACCGTCTTGGATGCGCTGAGCGACGTACAGGAACAGGCTCGAATCGCGGCCGATGAAGAACTGGATGCTGCGATCGAACCAAAGCGCGCTGGCCGACAGGCCCGCGAGCGCGATCGTGACCAGGGCTCGCTCTCGCAGCCGCATCGACGGCGTCGAGTCTAGTGACACATCGGTGCTCGATTGATGGTGCAACCGAACGTCCCGCGGGGCTTGACGTCTGGGGCCTGGCGCTGTATATAACTAGTAGGTTATGAAAGAACCACGAACAGACCGATGAGAGCCGATCCCCTCGACGCGACATTCTCAGCACTCGCCGACCCCACGCGGCGCGCGATCCTGGCGCGCCTGGCCTCGGGCGAGGCGTCGGTCACCGAGCTGGCGAAGCCGTTCGCGATGAGTCAGCCGGCGATCTCGAAGCACCTCAAGGTCCTGGAGCGCGCGGGCCTGATCTCGGGCGGCCGTGAAGCGCAGCGACGCCCGCGCCGGATCGAGGGCGAGGCGCTGGCCGTAGCAACGGGTTGGCTGGAGCGCTACCGCGAGGTGTGGGAGGGCAACTTCCAGCGTCTGGACGTTCTGCTCGAGGAGCTCAAGACGAGCGAGGCAAAGCGCGAGGCGAAACGCGGAGGCAAGAAGCGAAAGGGAGGCAAGAAGTGACGAGTATCGGACTGCTGGAGATAACCACGCCGTCAGATCGGGCGATCGCGATGACGCGCGTCTTCGACGCTCCCGCAAGGCTGGTCTTCGATGCGTGGACCAAGCCCGAGCTCATCAAGCGTTGGCTCGGGGTGCGCGCCGGCTGGACGATGGAGGTCTGCGAGGTCGATCTGAGGGTGGGGGGCAAGTACCGCTTCGTGTGGCGTAGCCCGGACATGACGATGGGTATGGGCGGCGCGTATCGCGAGGTCGTCCCACCGGTACGCCTCGTCAGCACCGAAAAGTTCGACGAGCCGTGGTACGAGGGCGAAGCCGTCGACACGATGGTCCTGGTCGAGAAAGACGGCAAGACCACCGTCACCACGACCGTGCGTTACGTGTCGCGTGAGGTCCGCGACGCGGTCATCAAGTCCGGCATGGCGACCGGTGTGGCCGAGGGCTACGACAAGTTGGC
>DATDEH010000061.1 GCA_036523395.1 Candidatus Limnocylindria bacterium
CTCCACGAGGCGCAGGCGGCGAGCGGCATGATGGCCCGCGCGTACGGCATGCCCGAGGAGGTCGCGCGCTTTTTCAATGTCCTGCTCGCGATGACGGGCAGCAAGGTCCAGAACCGCGGCTACCTCGCGTTCCTCGACGGCGGCACCGATCCCGTCGCCTGGAGCTACCTCGTGTACCTGCCGGATTCGCCGATCGTCCTGCTGGGCGGTGCCGCGACGGTGCCCGAGCATCGCGGCCGCGGCATCTACAGCGCGCTCGTCGCAAAGCGGCTCGCCGATGCGCGCGCCGATGGGCGGAGCGCCGCGGTCGTCCAGGCGGTGCGGTCGACCTCAGCGCCGATCTGCGCGAAGCTGGGCTTCCGCGAGGTCTGCGGTCTCGAGTTCTACGCCTGGGAAGGCGCGCCGCATCAGGACATCCCGATGCTGAAGCTCGAGGATTAGCGCGGCGCGCTTCGGCGCTAGGCTCGCGCCGTGCCGGCCGTCAAACGCACGCCGCTCACGGAACTCTTCTGGCGCGCGCACAAGTCCGTCTTCCGCGCGAGCGGCGGCCGGCTCATGTCACGCGTCGGGCCACTGCCGGCGCTGCTCCTCAGCGTGCGCGGGCGAGCGGTGCCGCTCGGGACGTCCTGCTCAATTACATGCGCGACGGCGACCGCTTCGTCGTGTTCGCGTCTCACGCCGGTGAGGACCGCGATCCGCCGTGGTGGTTGGACCTGCGCGACGCGGGCGAGGCCGAGATCCTCGTCGACGGCAAGCGTCTGCGCGTGCGCGCTCGCGAGGCACAGAGCGCCGAAGGTGACCGGCTGTGGTCTGAAGTGAAGGGCCGCGACGACGCGTTCATCGAGTACGAGAGGCGGACCGCGCGCCGTATCGCGGTCGTGATGCTGGAGCCGGCTTAGGACTCCCTTCGCGAGAGACGCCACGCGAGTGCGCCGTACGCGATCGCGACCCACGCGAGCAGCACCGCGTACGAGATCCAGATATCCCCGAAGAGCGGCTTGCCGGCGAGACCGTTGGTCATCACCCGCATCCCCTGGAACGTCGGGAATGCGCGGAGCGCGAGGTCGAGCGCGTCCGGCACGGGCAAGCCCGCGACGAACGCCGGTCCGATGATCGGTAGCAGCAGAACGCTCGACCACGTGTACACCTGGCTGGCGGTCTTGAAGATGCCACCGAGGAGCAGTCCCAGCCCGATGAGCGCCACCGCGAGCAGTGCGGTCCCGATCACGAAGGTCGGTATGTCGACAGGCTGCAGACGCGTGAGACTGAGCATGATCGTCACCGACACCGCGCTGTACGCAAGGCCGACGAGCGCTTTACCCATGATCACCTCGCGGTAGCTCGCGACCAGGAGGAGCGCGTCGAGCGTCTTCTTCTCTGCCTCCTCCGTGAGGATGATCGGCACCGCGAGCACGGCGATCATGCCGAGCATCATCACGACGGTGGCGAGCACGAAGTAGCGGCGCGCCCCGAGCTCGCCCAGCACGCCCGCCTCCGCCGAGCCGGCTTGAACGCGCTCGACCGCGACGGTCGCGATCGGCGGTTGACCTGACAGCGCGCGGATCCCGGTCTCGAGCGCGGCCGAAACGAAGTTCGCCGTGGAGCCACCACCCACGGTCGGCTGGATCAGCGTGATCGTCGGTCGGCGACCCTGGCGGATAGCGTCATCGACGTCGGGCGGGAGCACGAACGCGACGTCCACGTCCTGCGCCACGACGAGATGGCGGGCCTCGCCGTCGCTGTCGACGTGGCGCAGCTTGAGGCTGACCGTTTGCCCGGCGCGATCCTCGAGCGTGCGCACCAACGCGGAGTTCTCGGGGCCGGCGAACGCGACCTTCGCCTCGACGAGACGCTCCTCCGGGAAGATCGAGTTGTAGAGGATGGCGAGGATGATCGGCGTGAGCAGCGACACGAGGACGCGCGAATCGCGCACGGCGTCGACGACATCTTTGCGGAAGATCGCGGCGATGATCGGTATGCGCATCTAGAGCGGCCGTCCCGCGAGCGCCACGAAGACATCCTCGAGCGTCCCTTCCTGTGAATGGATGGTGAGTACCTGATCGGCGCGCATCCATTCCGCGAGCTTGGCCGCGTCCTGCGGATCGTCGAGTCGCAGGTCGTGCTCGGTGCGGTCGCGCAGTAGCACCTTCGCGGTGCGCTGGCCGTAGCGCAGCTTGAGCTCGCGCGGTGTATCGAGAGCGACGATGCGACCCTGGCTGAGGAACGCGACGCGCGTGCAGAGCTCGTCGGCCTCCTCCATGTAGTGCGTCGTCAGGAAGATCGTCGTCCCTTCGCGTGCGAGCTGCGACACGAGCGCGCGCACCTCGCGGGCCGACGTTGGGTCCAGCCCGCGCGTCGGCTCGTCCATGAACAGCACGCGCGGCGAATTGATGAGCGAGCGGGCGATCATCAGCCGCTGCTTCATGCCGCTGGAATACGTCTTCGCCTTGCGCTTCGCGGCGTCGCGCAGCCCGACCAGATCGAGAAGCTCGTCCGCGCGCGACGCCTTGACCCCATACAGGGTCGCGAAGAAGCGGAGGTTCTCGATCCCGGCGAAGCGGTCGTAGAGGTTGGGATCCTCGAAGACCGCGTTGATGAGCGGCTTGACGCGGTCCCGATCGGTGACGGCGTCGAGGCCCGCCACGAGCGCGCGGCCGGCGGTCGGTCGCGCGCGTCCGGTCAGCATGCGGATCGTCGTCGTCTTGCCTGCGCCGTTGTGTCCGAGCAGGCCGAAGACCTCGCCTTCGGCAACGCTGAAGGTGATGCCGTCGACGGCACGTACCGCGCCGTAGTGCTTCTGCAGGTCCTGGACCTCGACGGCCGCCGCCATTTGCGCCAGCCTAGCGGCGTTGATCGCCGAGGCCGGTTTTCTGTTCGCCATCGCGGCCGTGAGCATGAGCCTCGCGAGCCTGGCCGGCCTGGTCGTCGCGTTCCGCCGCTCCGGCTCGTGGGCGGCCTACGACCTGTACCGGCTGCGTCAGATCGTTGAGTTCGGTTTCGCGAATGTCCTGATCGCGCTCGCGCTCATCCCGCTCGTTCCCATTCTCGGCGCCGTCGAGGCCGCGGTGCGGTTGGTCGCGGCCGTGGCGATGGTCGTGTTCGTCGCGCACGTGGTCATCCTCGTTCGCCGCCGGCATGAGACATCACCGAACATCGGACTGCCTTTCGCGGTCGTCCTCGTCGACGTCGTCGTGGTCATGCTGATCACAGCGGCCATCGTCCTCGGCACCGTCCCCGCGTGGGAGTCGGCGCTGCTCGCGCTCCTCGCGCGGCCGATGCTTGCGTTCCTGCTGGTCCTCGTAACGCTACGCGGCGACAGCTAGACGACTTACTCGATCGTCGCCGCGTGCACCGACGTCACATAGGGCAGGTACTGCGCGGCGCGCTCCCAGCTCTTGCCTTCGTCGCGGCTGGCCCACACGTCGCCATTCGCCGTGCCGAAGTACACGCCGAGGGGGTCGAGAAGATCGGTGTCCATCCCCTCGCGCACCGACTCGAGCCGTGCCCCGGGCGGCAGGCCCTTGTCGTTCCGCTTCCAGGTCGCGCCGCGATCGTTCGTCGAGTAGACGGCGATCCCAGGGTCGACGGCGGTCCGCTCGGTGTCGTGGAGGGGGATCGCGTAAGCGGTCGCGCGGTCGCGCGGGTGCATCGCGGCGGCGAAGCCGAAGTTCGTCGGCAGGCCCTCGGTGCGATTGCGCCAGACGGTCTCGCCCGGCTCGCGCCAGAACACGTCGACGTGCACGCGCATGAAACGGACACCGCTCACTTTGGGGTGAGCGAGCAGCTTGTGGATGCAGTAGAAGACGTCAGGGCGGTCCTCTTTGCCGCCGGTCTGCGCGTTGTCCTGCACCCAGGAATTCCCGCCGTCGGTCGACGTATAGACGCCACCGACGCTGATGCCTACCTGCATCTTCTTGGGGTCGTCCGCGTCGATCGCGATCGAATGCAGACCCATGCCGCCAAAACCGGGGACCCACTTCGCACGCGAGGGCTGATCGTCGAGCGCCTTGTTGAGTTGCCAGGTCTCGCCGCGGTCCTCGCTCTTCCAGAGCGCCGCCGGCTCGGTGCCGGCCCACACCACGTTCGGCGTCTTCACATGGCCGGGCTCGATGTGCCAAGTCTGAGAGAAGGTGCGGTCGGAGCCCTCGGGGAACGCGGGGTTCTTCGACTTCTGCCAGGTCTTTCCCATGTCGCGGCTGTAGTCGATGCGCGAGCCGCCCCAGGTCATGTTGATCGCGGCGTACATCGAACCGTCGCGTGGGTCATACGTCGCGTGATGGATCGGCGCCGGCGCGCTGTACGGACCGTCCTGCGTCCACCTCTTGCGGTCCGCGTCGCTCCGCAGCGTGTAGAGACCCTTCTTGGTGCCGACCAGCAGGACCACGTGCTTCGCCATCTCGTCCCCTCCTGATCTATCCGCCCGAAAGCGCCGGAAGAACATGCACGATGTCCCCGTCCGCGAGCGTAGCGTCCTCACCACCCAGGAAGCGCGCGTCCTCTTGGTTCACGAACAGGCCCAGGTGCGCGCGCAGCCGGCCGTGCTCGTCGCGCATCCGCTCCGCGAGCGACGGGTGCGCCTTCACCAGGGCCTCGAGGGCCTCGCGAAGGGTCGATGCCTCGAGCGTCACGTCGCGCGCCCCGCCGGCGAAGCCGCGGTAGGCGCCGTGAAGAAGTATCCGCACATGAGCACGACGAACGGGAGTGACCAAGATAGACACAGGCTAGCGAGAACGTCGGGCGAGGCGCTTCTGCAGCAGCGCGCGCTCGGCGGGGTTCTCGGTGAGCTCGAGCGCACGTTCATCGGCCGCGCGTGCGTCTACCGTCCGGCCGAGCGCGCGCAGTAGCTCCGCGCGCGTCGCGTGGAACAGGTGGTAGCCGGCGAGTTCCCGAGACAGCGCGTCGACCTCGGCCAGCGCGACGTCGGGCCCCTCTACGTGCCACAGCGCGATCGCGCGGTTGAGCCGCACGACCGGCGTGTCGCCCAGCGCCAGAAGCGCGTCGTACGACCGGAGGATGTCGGGCCACCGCGTCGTCTCCCAACTCTTCGCGTCGGCATGCGCGCCGGCGATGAGCGCCTGCAGCTGGTACGGGCCCGGACCCCGCATGCGCAGATAGCGGCCGACCAGGAGGAACGTCTCATCGATCAGCGTGCGGTCCCATTTCGAGCGGTCCTGGTCGCGCAGCAGCACCATCTCGCCGCCCCGGTCGAAGCGCGCGTCGGCACGGGCAAGGTTGAAGCGCATGAGCGCGAGCAGACCGAGGACCTCCGGCTCATCGGGCATGAGGCGCGCGAGGAGCGAGGTGAGCCACTCGGCCTCGGCCGCGAGATCGCGATCGCTTGCGCCCCGCGACCCGGTCGCGAGGTAGCCCTCGTTGAACATCAGATACAGGACGGCGAGCACCTCGCCGACGCGATCGGGCAGCTCGTGACCCTCGGGTACGCGGAATGGGATCTTCGCGTCGACGATCTTTCGCTTCGCGCGCACCAAACGCTGCGCGACCGTCGACTCGGACTGCAGGAACGCGCGCGCGATCTCGGCCGTCGTGAGACCCGCGACGGACCGCAGTGTCAGTGCGAGCTGCGCTTCGCGCGCGAGCGCGGGGTGGCAGCACGTGAAGATGAGCTCGAGACGCTCGTCAGGCATGGAGCTCGTCGGCGGCATCGGCGTCTCCTCCAGCTGGGCGACCTTTTCGCGGTAGCGCGTCTCACGTCGCAGCCGGTCGATCCCCTTGCGGTGCGCGGTCGTCATGAGCCACGCGCCGGGGTTGTCCGGGATGCCTGAGCGCGGCCAGTGCTCGAGCGCGGCGACCAGTGCGTCCTGAACGCACTCTTCCGCGAGGTCGAAGTCGCCGAGCCGCTTCACGAGCGCCGCGGTGAGCCGGCCCGCCTCCTCGTGGAAGACGGCGGCCACCGCGTCGCTCGTGATCGTGATCAGGCTCCGTGGACCACGATCGGGCGCACCTCGACGTCGCCGCCCGGCCAGCTCTTCGCGATCGCGATGGCCTTGTCGAGATCGTCGACCTCGATGAGCGCGAATCCACCGACCGTTTCCTTTGACTCGATGAACGGCCCGTCGATGACCTTCATCGTGCCGCTCACGCGCTTGACCGACGTCGCGTTGCGCTGCATGCCGAGCTCCTCGCCGCCCTTGATGACGCCGGTCTTCGACAGGTCGTCCCACCACTTCATGATCGGCCCGTAGGCCCTGTCGAGCTCTTCCTTTGAATGCGTGTCGTACCAGTCGTCGTTCCCGACGAACATGAGCACGTACTTCGGCATCTCTAGACCTCCGCCACTCGTTCGCGCTGCTCGACGACGTCGCGGATCTCGATCCCGTAACCGGGCCAGGTCTTCGCGACGGCGATCGCCGCCTCAAGGTCGGGCAACTCGAAGATCGAGAACCCGCCGACGGACTCCTTTGATTCGATGAACGGTCCGTCGATCACCGTGACTTTGCCGGTGCTGCTCTTGCGGATCGTGGTCGCCGTGCGCGTGGGCTGCAGCTCGGCGCCGCCGTCGACGATCTTCGGTCCATTGACCTCGAACCACTTGAAGATGTCGGCGTAGACCTTCTGCTGCTCCGGCGTGGGGTCGTTCTGGTAATCCACGCCGTCGTCCATGAACAGGAATGCGTACTTGGACATCGCTCTTGCCTCCCTTGGCCGTTGTACCGGTACGACGAACGGGTCGGCCCTGAGTCGACAGGGGAGTACAGGCTAGCGACGCCCCCGGTCCAGGTCGCTGCTAACTGCGCGACAGATGGGCGGGCGGCCAGCCTCCCGGCGGCACGTCGGCGCCGCGCTCCAGCTTCAGCAGGCGCCGCTTGGCTTCGAGGCCGCCGGCGTAACCGCCGAGCGTCCCGTCGCTGGCGACGACACGGTGGCAGGGCACGACGATCGGGATCGGGTTGTCGCCGATGGCACCGGCCGCGGCGCGGTAAGCCTTGTCGTTGCCGGTGTTGTGCGCCACCTTCGCGTAGGTGATGAGCTCGCCATACGGGACGCGCGCGGTCACGGACAGGACCTTGCGCTGGAACGGCGTCAGTGGCGAAAGGTCGACCGCGACATCGAAGTCACGGCGCTTCCTGTTGAAGTACTGATCGAGCTCGCGGGCGACGTCGTCGACCCGCCGCGCGTCCGGAAGGACGCCCGGGCCATAGGCGCGGACGATGCGCCGCAGCTCGAGGGGCGATGGCTCGGCGCCGTAATGGATGTTGAGCAGGCCGCGCGGCCCGACCGCGATCCAGAGCGGCCCCAGCGGCGAGTCGACGACGCGATAGCCCACCGTTTCGAGCCCTTCGCGCCGTGCGCGCGCCATCAGACGTTCGCGGGCGTCCGCGACGACCGGACCAAGCTCGCTCATCGCATCGCCTCCTTCACCTTCTTCATCGCCTCCGCCACGCGCGACCTGGCCGCTTCCTCGCTGCACTCGAGCGCGTGCGACACCTCCGCGTACGACAGTCCCTGCACCTTGCGCAGCACGAAGGCAGCGCGCTGACCCGTCGGCAACGTCTTCACCGCGGTCGCAAGATCCGCGAGCGATACGCCATCGCGTTCCGGCGCCGCGAGCGGCAGGTCGCCGAGACGCACGAATCGTTTCGCGCGCCGGCCTCGATCGATCGCCTTATTCGTCGCGATCTTGTAGAGCCATGCGCGCTCGGTGCCGCGCCGCGGCGGTGGCCAGGCACGAAAAGCCGCGAGGAACGTGTCCTGATAGACGTCATCCGCTTCATCGCGATCGCCGGTGAGCCGCAGGGCGTACGCGAAGATCTCGCGTTCGTGCTGCTCGAGTAGCTCGCCGAATGTCGTCGGATGTGTCATTCGTTCTGTATAGAACGTTGACACGCTCCAGGCTGTGAGATGCCCTATGTCGCGTGGTGAAGAGGGGAAGCTCCGCGGCGCTCGTGTTCGCATTCGTGATCGCCGCATCGTGCGGCGGCTCCGCGAGCCCGTCGGCCACCACCACCGGCGCCACCGCGACCACTGCCGCCGTGCCTTCGAGCGCGAGCAGCGCGCCGTCAGGGAGCAGCCCCTCCTTCAGTCAGATCCTTGGTGCGGCCAAGGCGAGCGAATACAAGGTGACGTACAAGCTGACCGCGACCGGCGGCGCCGAGGGCTTCTCGGGCGAGCAGTCGTGGTACTTCAAGCCACCGAAGGCGCGCTTCGACTTCACCAGCAGCGTCTCCGGAGCCGCGGCGACCATCTCGCTCTTCGCGTTGGCGGACGGCACGTACATGTGCTTCGGTGGCACCGTGCAGACCGCGCAGTGCATCGGGATGTCGGGTCTCGACACCGCCATGCAGCAGAATCCCGCTGCCGCGTACCAGGAGGCCTTCATCCAGCACCCCGACCAGTTCAGCGGCGTGCTCGTGGAAACGCGACAGATCGCGGGACAGCAGGCGCACTGCTACGACGTGAAGGCTTCGGCAACGACGGCCGGTCTCACCGATGGCCGCTTCTGCTACAGCACGCAGGGCATCCCGCTGCTGCAGCGCTTCGCCGTGCAGGGCGGGACCTGGTCGATGGAGGCGACGAACCACTCGGCCACCGTTCCGGACTCCGAATTCACGCTCCCCGCGAAGGCCACGATCATCGGGAAGCCCTAGCGAACACGCGCGGCTAACCTTCGCCCGTGCGCTGGGACCTCCACACCCACTATTACCCCGCAGCGTTCTTCCGTCTCATCGAAGAGGTCGGTGGCGCATTCTCCTTCGGGACCGATCCGACCGGTCGAACGATCATCCGTTACCGCGGCTCGCGGTTCTTCGGGATCACGCCGCCGATGACCGATCCTGCCAGACGCATCGAGGACATGGACCGCGTCGGCATCGACGTCGAAGTCCTCTCGCTCTCGACACCCAACGTGTATTTCGCTGCGGCTGAGCGGCAGGCCGAGGTCGCGCGCCTCGTGAACGACGCGTACGCCGACCTGGCCGCGCGGTACCCCAAACGTTTCAAGGGCTTCGCGTCGATCCCAATGGACGATCCCGACGCGGCGCTCCGTGAGCTCGAGCGCGCACTCGACGACCTGCGCATGAACGGCGTCATCGTCCTTTCGAACATCAACGGCCGCTCGCTCTCCGATCCGCGCTACCGGCCCTTTTTCGTCGAATGCGACCGCCGACGCGTGTGCGTCTTCATCCACCCGATGATCCCCGCGAGTGCCGAGCCTTTCTCTGAGTACGTGCTCGGGCCGATCGTCGGATTCCCGTTCGACACGACCCTCGCCGTAGCGCGGCTGTGCTACGCGGGGGTGTTCCGCACGCTACCCAACATCAGGTGGATCCTCGGCCACCTCGGTGGCGCGGTGCCGTATCTCATGGAGCGCATGGACAACGGGTGGCGCGACTTCGCGGAATGCCGCGTGAACATCGACGATCTGCCGAGCGTGTATCTGAAGCGCCTGTATTACGACACGGTGTCGTTCAGCGGGCCGTCACTTCGTCTGACGCGAGAGCTTGTCGGCGCCGATCACATGGTGATGGGCAGCGACTACCCTCACCTGCTCGGATCGATCGACCGCGCGGTGTCGAGCATCGAGTCGCTCGACGTTCCGAGCGCCGAGAGAGACCGGATCTTCAGCGGCACCGCGCGCGCGATCCTCAACAATGTCTGAGGTGGCAGGGGGGTTGCAGGGGATTCCCCCTGCGATGAAAAGGATGTGGCATGTGGACGAGCACAAGGCGGAGCGGCTTGAGGATGAACGTGATGAAGAGAGCGAGGACGGGATCACCGCTGCTCGCCGAGGTTCGCGGGCGGCACCGAGCGACAAGCCGGAAGGCACCGCGCCGCATCCACAGGACGTGAACGAGATCGCCGAGTAGCGCCTAGCGAGTCGCGCCTGCAGCCGGCTACTCCGGCGCGAGCTCGAAGATGATCTCGCCGTCCACGACCTGACCGGTCCGGCGGAAGCCGAGCTTCTCGTGAACGCGCAGCGACGGCACGTTCTCGGGCGTCGTCGATGAGATGAACCGCCTGACGCCGTGCTCATCGCGCGCCCAGTCCATGAGCCGCCGCGCCGTCTCGGTCGCGTAGCCGTGCCGCCGATGCTCGGGGAACACCGTCCATCCGAGCTCAGCGGCATCCGCGGCTTCGACGTCGTTGACGCCAGGCGGTCCGTGGAAGTTCACGAAGCCGATCATCACGCGATCCTCGCGGCGCACGATCGCGCGCACCGACCACGGCAACCGCGCCGGATCCGCCGCGAGCTGGACACGCCGGAGCTCGAGCACCTCGAGGGCCGTGCCTGGGAACTCGCCGGGAACTGTGTAGTCAACGAGCTCGCGTGCGCGCGACGGGTTGCCGCCCACGAAGGCGTCAAGGAGAGCAAGCGGCATGACGACGAGATCGAGTCGCTCGCTGCGGACGATGTCCGCCGTCAGGAGCTTCGCTTGGACACCGCTCGTTCGTAGATATCGTCGGCGAGCCGCAGCGGCCGGCCGGATCCGCCGTGCCGCTCCATGCTGAGCTCCGCCAGGACCGCGAGCGCGATCTCCGCCGGCGTGCGCCCACCGAGGTCGAGACCGATCGGCGCGTGCACCGCGCGGATGCGCTCCTCGGAGAGGCCCTCGTCGCGGAGCATCTTCGCGATGAGGATCGTCTTGCGCTTCGACCCGAGCAGTCCGACGTAGCGGGCCTCGGTCTTCACCGCCTCGCGCAGGCAATGCGCGTCGAGCTTATGACCGCGCGTGGCGATCACGACGAAGCTGTTCCAGCCGATCGGCATCGTTCGCAGCGCTTCGGCCATGTCCATCCGCACGACATCGATGCCCTGTCCGAACCGCTCGCGCGAGGAGAATTCAGGGCGGTCGTCGATCACGGTCACGTCGTACTCGAGCTGCGCGGCCATCTTCGCGATGGCGAGGCCGACGTGTCCGCCGCCGGCGATCACCAGGCGCGCCTTCGTGACGATGGGCTCGATGAGCAGCTCATGCGATTCGTCGAGGGCGATCGTCCGCGGCGTTGCCTGTCGCAACGCGTCGAGCGCGGCCTTGGCCGCACGCGCATCGAGCGTTCCATCGCCGAGCGATCCGCCCGTCGCCCCGTCGGTCTCGACGAAGAGCTTGCCGCTCGGCCTGAAGTCCTTGCCTTCACGTCGCAGCAGTGTCGCGAGCGCGACCGGCTTTCCGCCGGATGACGCCGCGAGCACGTCGCCGAGCAGATCGCGTCCGCCGAGAAGCAGCGCGCGCTCGCCGGGCTCGATCGAGATCCACATCGTTCCGCCGCACACGAGGCCGGTGTCCCACGCGAGATCCTCGGTGAGCTCGTACTCGCGCAGCGACACATCACCAGTGTCGAGAACGCGCTTCGCCTCTTCGAACGCGTCGCCCTCGACGCATCCGCCGCCCAGCGTGCCGGTGAGGCGACCGAGATCGTCCACGAGCAGCTTCGCGCCGACCACTTGTGGCGTACTGCCGACGGTGCGCACGACGGTGCAGACGGCGAAGCGTCGTCCCTCGCGCTCGAGCTCGGCCATCCGCGCGTAGATCGTCCTCACGAGTTCATCTTAGGGTCGCGCGCCACACCTCCGATGGCTGCGCGCGCGACTCCCCGTCGCGCGCCGACTTTGCGCAAACGCCCGCGCCGTCCCGAATTCGGCCCGTCCATCGCAGGCTTTTTGCGCAAAGTCGCTTGTCGGAAATCTCCCGGGACCGAGGTCTAGCGTCTCGTACGTTACGAGTCGTCGAACGAGCGACCGGCCAACAGGAGGGCCTCCGAAAACCTTTGCGTCCGTTCGGTCCGCTGCTACTCTCTTGCCGCCGTCCATTGATTGGTGCAGGAGGGTGAACGTCCTATGGCGGACACGGGAGGGTCTACGACTGATCCAGTAGCAGAGCCAGACACAGGGCAAGACAAGCCAGCACTGTCGGTCACGCGACGCAACTTCCTCATCGGCGCGGGTGCCGGTGCGGCCGCAGCCGGAGTTGTACTCGGTGGTGCGGTCGTCGCGAACAAGGCGCTCAACCCAGAGACGACCACCACCACGACGACGACAACAGCGGGTGGTCCGATCCCCGCGACGATGCGCCGAGTCTCACTCAACATCGACAACGTGAAGTACGACCTCCTTGTCGATAACCGCGAGAGCCTTTGGGAGACGATGAACTTCCAGCTCGGTCTCTCGAACTCGAACCTCGGCTGCGATCGAGCGCAGTGCGGCGCGTGTGCCGTGCTCGTCGACGGAAAAGCAGTCAACGGTTGCACCGTTCTGAGCGCGCGACTTGGTCGCGGCCAGAAGATCGCGACGGTCGCCGGTCTTCCGACCGGACCCGGCGTGAATGGTCTGCACCCGATCCAGCGCGCGTTCTGGCTCGACGGTGGATTCCAGTGCGGCATCTGCACGCGCGGATTCATCATGTCGACCGTCCAGCTGCTCGGGGCGAACCCGAAGCCGACGACGGCGCAGATCGCAGAAGGCCTCGCCGGCAACATCTGCCGGTGCGGTGAGTACGCAAAGATCTTCACCGCCGTGAACACCGCCGCGGCGGAGATGCGCGGCGACAAGGTCGCGCACCTCGCGGCGCCGGTCGTTGTTGGCGTCGCTGGCACCGCCGATGCGGCACCGGGCGCCGCCGGTGTCTCCAAGGAATTCCAGTTCGAGAAGCCGATGGGCACGATCGAGGACTACGACCCGTTCGAGCAGGCGCTCAAGAAGCGCGACGGCATCCTTGCCGTGAGCGGCAACGAGCGCAGCGTCACCGTCAAGTGGGACCCGGCCAAGCTCGACGAGAACAAGGTGCGCGCGATCCTTGTCGACCTCGGCCACGCGGCCAGGTAGGAGGGGTTAGAGATGGCACAGATCGAAGCAGTACGTGTCGTCCAAGACGCGGCCTACGCCGCCAGCTTGAGCGACCAGGACTGGTACGCGCTCGCCCAGGACCCCGCCTGGCAGGAGATGGTCTCCGAGCAGTCGGAAATGGTCGCGGGCGTCATCGCCAAATACGCGAACAAGCTTCCCGGTGGGGGCCAGACTTCGGCGCCGACCGAGATCCCGGTCTTCCGGCCGTTCAAGGTCATCGGCACCGACATCGCCCGCATCCAGGGCTACGGCATCGTCACCAACCAGGGCACGTACACCGAGAACCTGCGCATGTCCGGCATGCTCTTCATGCGGACGTTGCGCAGCCGCTACCCGCACGCGAAGATCAAGTCGATCGACACGTCGGCCGCGGAGAAGATCCCGGGCGTTCGCAAGATCCTTCACCGCGGGAACCTGCCAGAGGAATACAAGGACGTGTTCCTCGGCTCCGCTCTCCCGACGCGCTTCCTCTTCAGTGAGGAAGTCTTCGAGGTCGGCGCCCCGATCGCGGTGATCGCGGCCGACAGCGAGCACATCGGCGACGAGGCCATCCGCGCGATCAAGGTCGAGTACGAAGTGCTTCCGGCCGCTTTGGACATGATCGAGGCGATGAAGTCCTCGACGCCAAAGCAGTTCCAGAGCAACCTCGACGGGACCACGATCGCGGTGACGGCACCGCTCGTGCGCGGCGACCCGACCACGGCGAAGGCCGACGTGGTCGTCGACGTCGTGGCGAGGAAGTCGACCGAGCAGCACGTCGCGCTTGAGCTCACGAACTCGTTGTCCTACTGGGACGGCGACAAGCTCAACATGACGTATACCAACCAGCACGGACACGGGACGCGGTCAGGCCTCTCGCAGGCCCTGAAGATCCCGCAGAACAAGGTCCGCGTGTTCCAGACCGGCTACCTGGGATCCGGCTACGGCTACCGCAGCGGCATCGACCTCTCGGAAGCCCACGCCGCCATCCTGTCGAAGGTCACCGGACGTCCGATCAAGAACAACTACACGCGCTACGAGGACTTCGTCACCCGCACGCACCGTCCCGAGTTCCGCAACGAGATGAAGCTCGGCGTCAATCGTGATGGGACGATCTCGTTCGGCATCTTCAAGGTCATCGCGAACGTCGGCGCACAGCGCGCCGGCGCGGCGAACGGCGCATGGGTGAACATGCAGAACCTCTACAAGATCCCGAACCTGCGCCTCGAGGCCGTTGACGTGATGACCAACAGCTACAAGTCGGGCCCGTACCGCTGCGTGAGCCACCCGAACGGGACGTTCGCGCTCGAGACCACGATGGACAAGGCCGCGTACGCGATCAACATGGACCCGATCGAGTTCCGGCTCAAGAACATCAACGAGGTCGGCAATCCGGACACGAAGCGTCCGTTCAGCAACCTCGGTGTCCGCGACTGCATCACCGGCGTCCAGACCGCGATCAACTGGAAGAACATCTGGCACGCGCCGAAGGCGAAGCAGGTACGGCCGGGCGTCTACCACGGCGTCGGCATGGCGGTACACCTCTGCAGCCACGGCGCGGGCAGCAACCCCTCGACCGGTCAGATCATCATCAACAGCGACGGAAGCGTGCAGGCGGTCTCCGGTGTCACTGACATCGGCTCCGGCCAGCGCACGAACATGTTGATGGTCGCGGCGGAAGCGCTCGGCGTTCCGCTCAGCATGGTCACCATCACGCCTTACGTCGACACTGACAACACGACCGACAGCGGTGGGACCAACGGCAGCCGCATGACCAACACCGGCGGTCGCGGCATGTACGAAGCTGGCATCGACGCTCGCAACCAGATCCTCAAGTACGGTGCCGATAAGTTCACGGCGGACAACGTGACGGCCAAGTCGGACGTGAAGGTCACCGCCGCGGATGTCGATATGAACAGCGACGGGGTCGTGTTCCTCAAGAGCGATCCGAAGCGCACCCTGAAGCTCGACGCCATCGTGCAATTCAAGGCCACAGCGATCATCGGCAAGTCTGACTACCTGCAGCCCACCAACTGGGAGCAGGTCGCCGTCGCCGCACACGCCGCCGAGGTCGAGGTCGACACCCTCACGGGTACCGTGAAGATCACACGCTACGTGGCGGCCCACGACGTGGGCAAGGCGTTCAACCCATTCTCGATCAGGCAGCAGGTCGAAGGCGGCGTCGTGATGGCCACCGGTGCCGTGTTGACGGAGGAGCTCCTCATCGACAAGGCCACCGGGCTACCGCTCAACCCGAACCTGCTCGACTACCGTCCGCTGTCGATCAAGGACGCGCCGCTCGCCGAGGTGATCATCGTCGAGAAGCCGAAGGCATACGGCACGTTCGGTGGCCACGGATTGGGCGAGCCGCCCATGGGTCCGCCGGCACCGACGATCGTCAACGCTGTCTACAACGCGGTCGGAGTGTGGGTGACGGAGATGCCGCTCACACGCGACAAACTGCTCGCCGCCCTCAAGGCGTCGAACTGAGTAGGGAGGAAGAGCATGAGAGGGTTTGAGCTTTACGACGCGACGACGGTCAAAGAGGCCGTCGATCTGCTTGGGAAGAATTCAGGTCGCACGGTCAAGGTCGTCGGCGGTGGCAGTGACATCGTTGGCGGCGTGATGAAGGACTGGGTCCAGGGGAAGGGCATGCCCCTTCCGGAGGTCCTGATCGACATCACGACCATCAAGGACATCGTCGGCATCAAGACGGACGGCGGAGGGACCACGATCGGCGCCGCCACGACCTTGACCGACGTCATCGAGAACAAGGACCTCGCAGCCAAGCTGCCCGTGCTGACAAATGCGGCGCTCAGCGTGGCGTCGCCGCTCATCCGCAACTTCGGGACGCTTGGCGGCAACATCAACCAGCGTCCTCGCTGCTGGTTCTTCCGTGGTGAGGACTTCAACTGCTACAAGAAGGGTGGCGACTTCTGCTACGCCGTGACCGGTGACAACCGCTACCACGCGATCATCGGCGGCGAGCTCTGCTACATCGTTCACCCTTCGGACACCGCGACCGCGCTCCTCGCGCTGGGCGCATCGGCGAAGATCGCGGGCACAGGCGGCGAGCGGACCGTTTCGTTCGACGAGTACTTCACCGGACCGCGTGTGGACGTGCTCCGCGAGAACGTTCTCAAGCCGAACGAGTTCATGACCCACGTCACCATCCCGAACCCGGCCGGCGGCACGAAGTTCGGATGGACGAAGCTCAAGGACCGTCAGGTCTACGACTTCGCGCTCATCTCGGTCGCCGCGGTCTTCACGGTCTCGGGTGGCAACTGGCAGGACGGACGCATCACCCTCGGTGGCGTTTCGCCCGTCCCGTACCGCGCCAAGGTCGTTGAGGACTTCCTCAAGGGCAAGGACATCAAGGCGACGGCGAAACAGGCCGCCGCACAGATCCGGACCGTCGCGCGCCCGATGAGCCTGAACTCCTACAAGGTGGACCTCGCGCAGGGTCTCATCGAGCGGACGATCCTCGAGGCGCTGGGCTAGCAGTTCACGGGGCGGCGACCACGTGGTCGCCGCCCCGAGCACCTTCTCAGGCCTTCGCGCGCTCGCGGTTCTGATCCCGCAGCCACTTGATGGTCTGCAGCGCCCACTTGTGCGACACCGCGTTGGCCGCGACGTAACTTCCGTCCGAGTGCAACCACGAGCCGCCATCGGCGTCGGTCATCAGACCGCCGGCCTGGCTCAGGATCACGCCTGCGCCCGCGATGTCCCAGGGCTGCGCGTCGAGCGTCCAATACGCGTGCACGCGCCCTGCGGCGACATAGCAGAGCCCGAGGGCGGGAGATCCGAGCACAACGTGGTGCAGGACCTCTTCTGAGATCATCGGGAACGCCTGCAGCGCCTCTTTCCGACGCGGGCCGCTGTGCGGGATGTCGCATGCCACCCAGGCCTGCTCCCAGAACTCCGGACCGAGCGCGACCGAGAGGACCGTGATCGGGCGGCCGTTCAGGTGCGCCGGCTCGCCGAGACGAGCGCTGAACATCTCATCGCGCACGGGGTCGTACACGACGCCGACGCGCAGAAGACCGTTCACGCGAAGAGCGACCGAGACCGCGAAGAACGGTATGCTCTGCGCGAAATTCAGACTTCCGCAGATGGGATCGACGATCCACAGTCGGCCGGCGTCGACGCTCAGCGGCTCGTCTTCGGGCCCCTCCTCGGTGAGAACGGCATCGCCGGGGCATTCCTTTTGGAGGACCGCCACGATCTGCTCCTGGACGTCCAGCGACGCTTCCACGACGACGTCGCGTTGGCCCTTCCATCGGAGATATCCGGGCGTGCCGAGGCGCGCCAGCGCGGCCCTACCGCCCTTGAAGGCGGCCCTGGTGGCGATGTCGAGGGCCTGCTCGTCGTCCATGTGTGTCCCACCCTATCTTCGGCAAGGGGGGGTTGCAGGGGGTTCTCCCCCTGCGATGAATCGGTGAGTGGTCAAACCTTCGACGGCCAGGAGCGACGGCTGGTCCGTGCGATCGTGTGCGCGTACACGCAGGCCGAGCTGCCGACGCCGTGGCTCGCGATCTTCCATCGCTTCGAGCGTGTGATGGAACGGGCCGGGCTCCGGATCCGGGTGCGCCTCTTCCCGCTCGAGGCGCTGCCCGAGGGATTCGAGGTCCTCGTCGTGCCGCCCGAGCTTCAGGAGGCAGCAGAGGCCCTCCAGACCGGCGCCCGCATCATCGTGACGACCCGCGCCGAGGCGCCGGCCAAGGCCGACGCGCTCCTACGCGAGATCGAGCGCGGCGAGACCCTGTACGCGGAGAAGGTGCGTCCCGGAGAACCGAAGATCATGACCCACCGCGGCGGCGACATCCTGTGAGCGAGGAGCTCGCCGCCCGCCTGCGTCGCGTGGAACAGCAGGTCCGCGTCTTCAAGGAGCTGCACCAGAGTGAGCTGCAGATCATCCTCGACGAGCTCACGGACATCGTGAAACAAGTCGATGCGGAGAGGGCCGCGGCCGCACGACCGGCGGAGACGAGCGAGGCCGATGCGGCCGATCCGGCGGCGTCGTCCCCGAAGCGTGCGAAGTGGCTTGCCGAGCAGGAGAGGAGGGCGGCCCCGAAGTCACGGCGCGAACTGCTGTTCGGGGAACGCGACGAAGACACATAGCTCGCTGACCGGGATCCACTGGCTTCTCAGCTTTTCGGACACCGCTCGCGGCGTGGGCTGGAACCCGCGCTCGAACCCGTCGCTCGAATGGAATCTGCGGCGAACGCGTGTGCTGCTCGACCTCCTGGGCGCGCCGGACCGGCGACTTGTCGTCGTGCTCGTCGCCGGCACAAAAGGCAAGGGCTCGACCGCAGCGCTGCTCGCGAGCGTGCTCGCGGCATCCGGCGTCCGCGCCGGCCTGTACACGAAGCCGCACCTGCAGACGTACCGCGAACGCATCCGCGTCGACGGCGAGATGATCTCAGCGGCGGACCTGGACGCGCGGATCGCCGAGATCCTTCCGCACTACACGGCGCTGCGCCGTCGCGTACCGATCGCCGGCGAGCCGACGACCTTCGAGCTCACCACGGCGCTCGCACTCGCGCACTTCGCGTTGACCGGCTGCGCGGTCGCCGTCGTCGAAGTCGGCCTCGGTGGCCGCTTTGACGCGACCAACGCGACCGATCCGCATGTCTCGATCATCACCTCGATCAGCCACGACCACACTCGCGAGCTCGGCACGACCCTCGGCAAGATCGCCTCGGAGAAGGCCGGGATCCTGCGGCCGGGCCGGATCGCGCTCGTCGCCGGGCAGGAGGCCGATGCGGCGCGCGCGATCCGAAGGGCGGCGCAGACGATCGCCGCGGTCTACACGGAGGTCACTCCGCTTTCGCCCGCCGCCGCGCGACGCGCAGGTCTTGCGTTGCACGGCGCGCACCAGCGGCAGAATGCCGCCCTGGCCATCGCAGCATCGCGCGCGCTCGCCGAGCACGGCGTGCCTTTCCACGAGCGGGCGCTCCCGCGCGGCCTGCGACAGCTCCGCTGGCCGGGTCGCTTCGAGGTCGTACGGGGCCGGCCGACCGTCGTGCTCGACGGCGCGCACAACGACGGGTCGGCGAAGGCGCTGGCGCGCACGCTCCATGCCGAGGTGCGCGGGCGGGTGCGCCTGATCATCGCGCTGATGCGGGACAAGGACGCGCGCGCGGTCGCGAAAGCGCTCGAGCCGATCGCGTCAGCCGTGTACGTCACGCGTCCCGACAGTCCGCGCGCCGCCGACCCCGCCGCGACCGCGCGACTCTTCCGCCGCACGACCGTCCGCACGTTCGACGACCTCGCATCCGCACTTCGCGCGGCACGCGCGGATGCCTCGTCCGGCGAAACCCTCTGCATCACCGGATCTCTGGCGCTGGTCGGGCAGGCGCGGACGCTCCTTGGACTGCCCGCGCTCGAGCGGCTCTGGGACTAATTCGCCGCGTACCACTCCCACGCGCTCCACGTCGCGACGTCCCAGCCGTTCGCGGCGTACCCGACGATTCGCGTTCGGAACGCGTCGTAGCGGCCACGGTCATACAGCCAGATCGCCACGGCGCGGTCGTTGAGGATGCCGAGGACCTCGCCGTACAGGTCGCGCCGCAACTCGCGGTCGAGAGTCCGGCCCGCCTCGTCGAGCAGGCGATCGACCCGCGCATCGCAGAAGCGCTCGTAGTTCGCGCCCGCGCCACTGTTCTCCAGGCGCGGGATCGCGTCGCAGCGATGCCGCTGCGACAAGTAGCTCTGCGGATCGGGGCTGGTGACACCGAGTCCTGCCTGCGCGAGCAGAAGATCGAAGTCGCCGCGTTTGCGCACGCCATTCGACTGCCAGGATCCGGTGAGGACCGCTGACGGAACGTTGGCGATACGAAGCTCGACGCCGATGGCGCGCCAGGCATCGACGAGGACCTGCTCGATCTGCTCGCGGAGCTTGTTGCCCGTCGTGCTCACGACCCGCAGAGAGAGGCGCGTGCCACCTTTCACTCGTACGCCGTCGTCGGCGCGGCGCCATCCCGCCTCGTCGAGCAGCCTCGACCCGCGGTCCGGATCGAAGCTCTGCTGCACGAGGCTGCCGGGCGCGGCCCAGCCGATCGGGATCTCGCTCGTGCCGGGGCGTGTGCGCCCGTAGAGGAGCTTGTCGACGACCAGCGCTTTCGGCGTTGCGTACGCGAGCGCGCGCCGCACCGAAACGTCGCCCAGCACCGGGTGGGCATCGGTCGCGGAACCGGGACGCATGAGGTTGAACGAGAGGGTTTCGACTGCGGGTGAGGGCACGCTGGTGATGCTGATGGCCGGGTCCGCCTCGAGCTCGACGGCGTCCGCTTCACTCAAGCTGCCCGCGGCGTCGACCTCACCTGCGCGGAGCTGCTGCTTTGCCGCCTCGACCGATGCGACGAATCGGAAGATGACCCGGTCGAGATAAGGCCGGCCGGCGACGCGATAGCGTTCGTTGCGCTCGGCGGTGACGTGATCGCCCGACACGAATTCGGTGATGCGGAATGGCCCGGTGCCCAGCGGCGCGCGCGAGTAGGCGGCGACCGCGGCCTCGGTCGCGCCCTCCAGGACGTGGCGCGGCAGCAGGGCATCGAAGCGGTTGGCGTAAGCCGCGTCGATCGCGCGGTAGCGGACCACCGCGGTCCTCTCATCGGGCGTCTCGATGTCGGTGATCAGGTCGTAGCCTTCCCGAGTCGCGGCGCGCGGGTCGGTCATCACGGAGCGCCAGGTGAACCGCACGTCCGCGCTCGTGAGCGGCGTGCCATCGGACCAGCGCAGCTCCGGTCGCAGCGTCCATCGCACGCTCATCGTGCCGTCCGCCTCCACACGCACGCCGCCATTCGTGTTCGTTGGCACGTCTGCCGCCAGGACGGCGCGCGGGTTGCCGGTCGGCGCGACCGCGGTGAGCCCCTCGACCGCGAGCCGATAGACGAGAGCATTGGTCTGGCTGCCTGTGGACCGAAAGGGATGCAGGGTCTCGGGCTCCTGCGCCGCGAAGACGATGGTCCCGCCGTGACGCGGCGGGGCCGCGGTCGTCGCTGAGGTGGTCGGCACTGACGATCGTGCCACGCAGCTGCTCGCGACGAGCCCGATGGCGATGAAGGCAGCGAGGCGTGAAACGCAGGCCCGGTCTCGCATCCGAAACCGATCGTAGTCGCTGCGCGTTCGCGCCCCCGATAGATCCAGAGCGGGAGCTCGAACACGCCACATGGCTTGTCGAGCAAGCGAACAAGGTCAAAGAGACCTAGCTGTCGGGCCGACCGTTGCACCGCATGTAACAGACTGCGTGCCCATTCCTGGGCCGGATCAGTGGGGTGTCATCTTCATAAGACGTCCGATCGCGGGTTTCCTCGCGCCCGCGAAGGGTCCACCATGCGAGTTCGATGAGGAAGGGGTTGGTCACCGCGTACTTTCTTGCGTGCACGCTTGTCGTTGCCTATTCGGCCGACGCGGTGCCCGCAACTGTGTCGACCCACGCGCCCGCCACCGCCACCACGTCCTCCATCGCGACGACCCCTGACATCGCAGCGCCTGCCATCGCCGAGCCTGCCATCGCAGCGCCTGCCACCGCTGAGGTGGCGCCCACGCGCGTGAGCGCTTTCGAGACCGAGGTGGAAAGCGTCCCGCCGTCTCGCGATCGCGTCATTCTCCAGGCACGCGAGCCACAGCGGTCGGTGGCCACCCCGGTGGTCGCCGACGAGGCCGCGGCATTGCTGCAGCAGCTCGTGACGGCAGAACGGGCGGTGCGCGATCCCGCCGTGACCGGCGGAGAGCTCGCATACATGGGACATCTCCAACAGCTTGTCTACCGGCGTCTCATCGAGCGTCCGGATCTGCGCGACGCGGTCTTCGCCGCCATCCCCGCGGACCTGCGCGGCTCCGCTGACTTCAACCTCGCGGCGGGCGCCGACCTCTGGCTCTTCGGTCCGGTCCGTGTCACGGAGCTGCCCGAATGGCGGATCGTGTCTGCGGCGCCGATGAACGACCTCCTTCGGTATTACCGCGAGGCCGAAGCTGAGTTCGGGGTGTCGTGGAGCTACCTCGCCGCGATCAACCTGGTCGAGACGCGCATGGGGCGGATCCGCGGCGACTCATACGCCGGCGCGCAGGGACCGATGCAGTTCATGCCGAAGACCTGGGATGCCTACGGCGACGGCGACGTCAACGATCCCCGCGACGCGATCCTCGCCGCCGCCCGCTACCTACGCGCGTCCGGCGCCCCCGCGGACATAGAGCGTGCGATCTGGCACTACAACCACGATCCGGAGTACGTCGATGCCGTCATGAAGTACGCCGCGGTCATGAAGGGCGACCCGAACGCCTTCCGCGGGTATTACGGATGGCAGGTGTACTACCAGACCGCGTACGGCACATATCTGCTTCCGGTGGGCTGGTCCAAGGACTGACCTAGCAGCGATGGCGCGAGCGGCCAGCTGCTGAACGTTGGTGGTGCTGCAAGCCTCACGGTCCGCTTCGCGCCGACCCAGTTCGGAGCCATGCAGGCGCAGCTCGACTTCCCGAATGACGCCGTGCCGGCTCCGCTCGACGTCGATCTGGCGGGGACCGGAGTCGGTGCGAAGCTCGACGTCGAGCCGCCGAGCATCAACTTCGGGCTGCGGCTCATCAACACGACGAGCGCCGCGGTGACACTGACGCTCACGAACACGGGCAACGCGAACCCGGTCCTCGCAACGCTCGCCATCGGCGGCGTGGATGCCGCCGCGTTCGCGATCGTGACCGACTGCTCGGGTCAGACGCTCGCGCCCGGCGCGCACACGAACTGCGATCTCACGTTCACCCCCATCGACGACCGGGCCGAAGAGCGCGGACCTGCGGATCCCAAGCAACGAAGCCGGCAGCCCGCAGCTCGTTCCACTCGCGGGGCAGGGCATCGTCAGCTGAGTCGCTACGCCGCGCGCCGCCTCCGGTAGATCCAGACCGTCAGCTCGAGGCCGATGGCCAGGAGGGCGAGGATGCCGAGCACGATGAGCTCGGGCGTCACCTGGAACGGAAGGGTTGAGCTCTTCGGTGAGGTCGGCGTTCGCGTGATGCCGAATCCGGTCGAGACCTGGGACTTCTCCGCGAGCGCCGCCTTTCCGGCCGCGTCCAGGGTCACCGAGTAGATCTCGAAGTTGCCGGTGCGCGGTGAGAAGAACAAGAGCTCGGTGCCGTCCTTGTTCAGCTCGAATGGGCCCTGCGCCTGGATGTTCTGTGCGAGGTCCACGCGTGCGGTCGAGAGGTCGTTGGGATCGACGATCCACAGATCCGTGTAGCTCTGGATGGCCGTGACGGTCTCGGTCACGTAGACCAGGCGACCGTCCGCGAGGAACACCGGGAAGTGGCTCTTCTCGCCAACGGGTGAGATCGGCGTTGCGGCCCCGGACGTGAGCGAGGCCATGAGCATCACGCGCGCGTTGTCGCCGTCGGAGAACGCGATCTCGCGTCCGTCGGGCGACCACCGCGCCGCATGGCACGCGAAGGTGCACTGGTTGTTCGCCTCCGTCGCGAGATCCTTCGTGACCGGCGCGGGGTTCCCGCCGTCCTTGGCGACGGTCCAGAGGTTCATCGTCCCGAGGTTGTAGAGGAAGAACGCGATGGTCTTCCCATCGGGGCTGAAGCTCGGGAACTGCGAGGTCATGCCGAGCTTGGTGACCTGCGTCCGGTTCTTCGACGCGACGTCGATGAGCGCGATCTCGCGCCGGATCTCCGTGCCGGTGTCGACGGCGATCGACTTCCCGTCGGGGCTCCAGTTGGGATGACGGTCGTCGTTGTCGCCGCTCGTGAGCTGTCGCAGGTTGCTTCCGTCGGTGTTCATCACGTAGATGTGGTACGGGCCGTCGCGATTGCTCTGGAACGCGATGCTCTTGCCGTCATGGCTCCACGATGGGCGGACGTTCGTGGCCGTGCTGCTCGTGAGCTGGCGGATCGGCGACGCGCCGATCGCGCTGGCGTGCGCGCTGAGCAGCATGACGGCGAGGGCGAGGTACAGGACGCGCAGGGCGTACATGCGGCTCATCGTCTACGCGGCCCCGGACGAATCGGATGTCATCATCCGCACGCACTCGCGAGCGAGCAGGATCGCGAAGCCTGCGATCAACACGCCTCCCAGGAGAAGCGAAAGCTGTGCCAGGATCCCTTCCTTCGCCGCGGTCTTGGCCACGAAGGCGCTGGTTACGAAGAAGTAGGCTACGGCGAGGTTCGCCAGAGTCCAGAGAAGGCCCGAAACTGCGACCAAACGCCTCACCCGTCGCCACCGCTGGCGACCCCGGCCGCCGATCCGCCACGCTCCGTCGAGCCCTGCCGGCCGGCCGGCACCGAGCCCTCCTTCACCCAGGTCGTCGCCATGGAGACCATCAGCGGCCAGCGCGGGAGCGTGTAGCGCAGGTGGTCGAGCAGCTTGACGACGATGCCCACCATCGCCGCGACGTGGAGCGTCGAGGCGACCCAGAGGCCGAAGCCCGGCACCGGTACGACGTAGCGCCCGGCCTTGATGAGACCGGTGATCGTGATGAGCGCGAGGAGGATCGACCAGCTCGGGAACTCGACGACCTTCTCGTAGAACGAGAACTTTCCCGCCGGCGGCCGCGGCTGGTTGAGATCGATGCGCAGCAGCTTCGCGTAGGGCCCGCGTATCCGTGGGGGCAGCTCGTAGGCGAGCCCGAGCAGATGACGGGACCACTGGCCGCGCGGGACGAGCAACGATCGGTCGCCGGTCATCCAGAGGTACGACACGAACGCCGCGACGGCGAAGAGGACGACGGACGCGCCGATGTAGTGGACGCGGTAGAAGAGGTAGAGCGGGATCGGCAGGTTCACATCGAGGATGCCGCCGAGGTACTGCCACATGCCCGTGGGCAGGGCCAGGACGAAGCCGAGCGTGAGGACGGCGTGTCCGAACACCGTGCCGGGACTCCAGCGCCGCACCACACCACCGGAGCGCACCTTCGCGCCGTACGTCCTCGCCATCAGCATGCCGGCGGCGAAGCCGAACGCGATAACGAACGGCAGCGCCTTGATGAACACGAAGTTGTCCGAAAGCTCGTTGCTCCACGGCTGCGCGCCGGATCCCGCCTGGCCGACTGCCGTCATGACACCGAATGCGGCGATTGCCAGGCCGGCCACGACAACGAGCCAGGTGACGATCCTCACGTGCTCACCGGCGCCGCGTTACGCCTTGCCCTGAGCCGGACTGCCCTCGAACGTTTGGAGCGCGCGCAGCTTGTTCCAGGTCTCTTTGGTCGATGCGGGAGCGTCGAGGCATAGCCGCCCGGGCTCGGTCTTGATGATCCCCTGGCGGATCCGGATGTTGACCGGGCAGCGCTCGACGCACGCGGGTCCACCGTCACGCCAGAAGCACAGGTCGCACTTCGCGAACGTGTCGGCGACCGGGTCGTAGGTGATGCGCGACTTCTGCGGCGGGGAGTCACCGTGATTCGTCGCGTTCGTGAGGTCGCTCGTCGGGAAGATGCACGCCTCGTTGCAGCGGCCGCACGACACACAGGTGTCCTCGCGGATGAATCGCGCACCGGTGCGCGGCTCGACCTGCAACGCGTCGACCGGGCAGACGTAGAGGCATTCGGCGGTCGGACACTGGAGACAGGGCTCCTGATGGAACTGGCCGCGGTCGGGATACGCGGCCTGGATCAGCGGGTCGACCTTCGTCTGAGGGTCGTTGAAGATGCGGATGCGCGGAACATCAGAAAGACCCGCCCGCTTGTGCTCCTGCGAGCAGATGACCTCGCATGTGAGACAGCCGATGCACAGCGTCGGGTCTGGGAAGACGACAGCTTCGGCGAACTTCGCCGTGCGCGGCGTCGCGGCGCTCGCGACGGCTGTGCCGCCGAGCGCTTCCAGTGCAACGAACGCGACGATCGGTGCCGCTCCTCGCAGGAGATCGCGACGCGAAACGTCGGTCCCGTTGGCCTGTCCGCCGTGCCTGTTCGGGCCTGAATCCACCGCAGGGGCAAGTTAGACACCCTGCCAGCCTTCGTCAACGCGACCGGTTTTGTTGTTTGCGCAAAGCGAAGGATCAGTCGGCGGGCCGCTCGAGATCGGCTCGTGTGTCCACATCGCGGATCACGCCGGCGTCGTCCACGTCGAGGTCGACGCGCTCGTCTTGATGACGATGTATCACGTCGTGAAGATTCGCAGTCGGCGCGGTCGCCGCGATCTCGTCGCGAAGTGTGAGCGGCATCACGACGGGGTGCCCGCGCTTCCCGCGGTAACGCGGTGAGACGATCGCGGGTCGCTCGCGATATTTCGCGATCAGCGCGCGCACCGTCCCCGGCTTGACGTAGGGCATGTCGCCCGGCAGCACGACGAGCGCGTCGCCGTTCGCGGTCGCGACGCCCACTTGGATCGACGAGAACATGCCGCGCGACGGGTCGGGGTTCTCGACCGGTCGCACGCGTGGGTCGTTCATCGCGTTCACGTCGCGCTCGAGCTCGCGCCGCGCGTCGGCACCGACGACGACGATCACCTCGGTGACGCCGCCTTCGAGCAGGCTGCGGATGGTGTGGTCGAGGAGCGGCTCGCCCGCGATCGGCGTGAGGAGCTTCTTGCCACCGAAGCGCTCCGCCGATCCTGCCGCCGTGACGACGGCCACGGCGCGGAAGGTGTCAGGCATCGCGGAGGGATCGTAGGGCGCGCTCGGTGAAGATGCGGGCCGCGCGCTTGCGCTGCGAGATCGTTCCTGACGTGTTGTCCATCGGACGCGCCGCCTTGTACACCGCATCGGCCGCCGCGGCGATCGCTTCGTCACCGAGCTTCGTCCCGATGAGTGCCCTCGCGTCGACGGAGACGGGGCGCGACGCGAGCGCAGTGACGGCGATGCGCGCCTCGGTGACGGCGCCGCCGTCGATCCGGACGGCCGCGGCGACACCGGCGATCGGGAAGTCGAAGGAGTTGCGATCGCGCAGCTTGAGATACGTGCTCCGCCATCCCGTCGCATCCGGCAGCGTCACGGAGACGACGACGTCATCGCGACCGATCGTGAGGTAGCGGATGCCGTCCTCCCGGTACAGGTCGGCGAGATCGAGGTCGCGTCGGCCATCCGCGTTCTCGACGGTCACCTTCGCGCCCAGCGCGATGAGCGCGGGCACCGTGTCGGCGCTCGCGACCGCGAGACAGCGTGGGCTCGAAGGCGCGACGCGGCACACGACCGCTGGATGGGTCTTCATGCAGTAGCCCTCGGCCGTGCGCCAGAACAGGGACTGGTCGTACCAGTTGCATCGCGTGTCGAGGCAGAGGTTGCCGCCGATCGTCCCCATGTTGCGCAGCTGCGGCGTCGAGACCACGCCCGCGGCCTGCGCGAGCGCCGTGTACTTCGCGCGCACCGTCGGATGCGCGGAGACCTCGGTCAGCGTCGCGCCGGCGGCGATGCGCAGCGCCGACCCGTTGCTGATCTCGCGCGCCCCCTTCACGCGTCCGAGCGAGACGAGGATCCGTGGTGTGAACTGCCGGCGCTTCATGTTCGGGAAGAGATCCGTCCCACCCGCGACAAGCATCACCGGAACGTTCGGCGTGCCACTCGCGATGTCCGACGCGGCAGCGCCGTGATCGCGCAGCAGCGTCGCCGCCTCGGTCCACGTCGTGGGTTCGACCATTCGAAAGCGCGGGAGTCGCAGCATCGTCTAGTCCGCCTTCGTCCCGGTCTTCTTGCGCTCGCGCGCGTCGGTCGATGCGGTGAGTCTGCGGATCGCGTTCCTCGGGTCGACCTTGCCGTCGCCGAGCCCATCCGGCCCGATGCGGTCCTTCGGCGCGCCTCGGTTGTCGCGCTTGCCGAGCGCGTCGAGGATCTTGTCCGCGGTGATCGGGGTCTCGTCGAAGCGCACGCCGATCGCGTCGTAGACCGCGTTCGCGATGGCCGGGACGACAGAGTTCAGCGGACCCTCGCCCGCCTCCTTCGCGCCGTAGGGACCCTCGCTGTCGTTGGTCTCGATGAGGATCGCCTCAAGTTCCGGCGTGTCGAGCGACGTCGGCAGCTTGTAGTCGAGCAGTGACGGTTTCTTGTGGAGCCCGCCGCGGAAGATCTGCTCCTCGACCATGACCTCGCCATACCCCATGTACGCGGAGCCCTCGATCTGCCCCTCGACGTTCGCCGGATTCAGGGCCCGGCCGCAGTCGTGCGCCGTCGTGATCTTGTCGACGGTGAGCGTGCCCGTCTCCAGATCTACGGATACCTCGGCGACGGATGCCTGGTACGAGTACGCGGGCGTCGGACCAACGCCGGCGCCCTTGTAGCTCCCGCCGATGCCGGCCGGCGGCTTGTAGCTGCCCGCTGCGACGAGTGTCCCGTGCTTCCCCTCGGCGAGGTTCGCGGCCTCGACGAATGACAGGAACTTCTCCGTGTCGCGCAGGTCGTACACGCGCCGGTAGGCCGTCGCGAGCCGCTCCACCGGTACGCCGAGCTTCTCCGACGCGGCTTCGAAGAGCAGGGCGCGCAGCTTCATCGCCGCGTCCTTGACCGCGTTGCCCGCCATCATCGTGACGCGGCTCGAGTACGAGCCGAGGTCGACCGGCGCGAGCGAGGTGTCGCCCGAGACGACATGCACGTCCTCAGGCAGCACGCCGAGCGCCTCCGCGGCGACCGACGCGAGCATGTTGTCGGAGCCCTGGCCGATCTCCGCGGTGCCGCACATGACCGTGACGCCGCCGCCGCGGTCGATGCGGATCTCGGCGCCGGAGTGCGGCATCGGGTTCCAGTAGATCGGCAGGCCCGCGCCGGAGATGTACGCACTGCCCGCGACGCCGATGCCCTTTCCCTTGGGAAGGCCTTCGCGCTTGGCGTCCCAGCCCGTCGCCTTGCGCACGGCGGCGAGGCACTCGCCCAGGCCCATCGTCGTGATGCGCAGGTCGTTCACCGTCCGCGAGTTGGCAGGCTGCAGGACGCGTAGCCGGTACTCGATCGGATCGAAGCCGAGCTCCGTCGCGATCTTGTCGAGCTGGCACTCGAATGCGTACCGCGGCTGCGTCGTGCCGTGGCCGCGCTTGGGCCCGCACGGCGGCTTGTTCGTGTAGACACGCACGCCGTCGAACTTGTAGGCGGGGATCCGGTACGTGACGGTCATGAGCGCGCCGGTGTAGTAGGTCGTCGCGATGCCGTACGACGCATACGCGCCGCCGTCGAGGTAGCTCTGGAAGTGCACCGCGGTGATCTCTCCGTCCTGCTTCACGCCGGTGCGCAGGTGCATCTTCACCGGGTGGCGGCCGCGGTGCGCATAGAAGACCTCCTCGCGGTCGAGCGTGAACTTCACGGGCCGCTTCGTGCGCATCGAGAGGAGCGCGGCCGAGAACTCGTGCCCGAACGGATCGCTCTTCCCGCCAAAGGCGCCGCCGTTCGGCGTCGCGATCACGCGGATCTGCGAACGCGGCAGCTTCAGCACCTTCTCGAGCTCGCGGTGCACGTAGTGGGGGACCTGCGTCGCCGTCCACAGCGTGAGCTTGCCGTTGCCGTCGTACGACGCGACGCAGGAGTGCGTTTCGATCGGCGCGTGCGTGTTGCCTTCGAAGAACGACCAGTCGTCGCGGATCAGGTCGGCTGCCGCGAAACCGGCGTCGAGGTCGCCGAACGCGAGGTGGACCTCTTTGAAGACATTCGCGCGCCGCGAGTCCTCGTGGATCTTCACGTCCTCGCGAACCAGCGCCTCCTCGATCGTGAAGATCGGCTCGAGCGGCTCGTAGTCGACGTCGATGAGCGAGAGCGCCTCGTAGGCGGCGTCCTCGTCGAGCGCGGCGACCGCCGCGACCGGCTCGCCGACGTACCGCACCTTGTCCACTGCGAGTGCCGTCTCGTCCTGCGTCGACGGCATGATCCCCATCTTCTCGGGCATGTCGGCGCCGGTCACGATCGCGACGACGCCGGGGTGAGCGAGCGCGCGCGATACGTCGACACGCTTGATCCGCGCGTGGGGCTGGGTGGAGCGCAGCAGGCGTCCGTGGAGCATCCGCGGCAGGCGGATGTCGTCCGCGTACAGCGCCGTTCCGGTGAGATGCGCCCAGGCATTGACCTTCGGAAGACGGCGCCCCAAGACCGAGAACTCGCTCATGTCGGCTTCGCGGCCGCCTTCTCGATCGCTTCATAGATCGAGGTGTAGCCCGTGCAGCGGCAAAGGTTTCCGCTGATCGTGTCCGCCATCTGCTCGCGGGTGGGGTGGGGATGCGCATCGAGGAGCGCTTTCGCCGAGAGGAGCATCCCGGGTGTGCAGTAGCCGCACTGCGCAGCACCCTCTTCGGCGAACGCGATCTGCAGCGGATGCAGCTCGGGTCCGTTCGCGAGTCCTTCGACCGTCGTTACTTCGGCCAGGCCGATCTGCTGCGGCAGGACGAGACAGGACAACACCTGGCGGCCGTCGACGAGGACCGTGCACGCGCCGCATTCGCCAAGTTCGCAGCCGTGCTTCGTGCCCGTGAGCCCGAGCTCCTCGCGCAGCACCTCGAGCAGCGTGTGATGAGGCTCGGCAGCAAGGGTGTGCAGTTCGCCATTGACGCGAAGCGTGATGAGCGACTTCGTCACGCGCTGACCGCCTGACCGTGCGGAGGCGCGCCGATGCGCCGCGACATCGCGGCGGCGGCGCTCGCGCAGCGCTCGCCGATCCGACGCAGCGTCCTCAGGTCGATCCGTTCCCTGAAACCGACCACCATGACGGCGGCCACACGCTGGCCGCGCGCGTCCGTCACTGGCGCGGCGACGGCACGCACGCCGCGGAAGAGCTCCTGGTCGTCGTAGCCGATCGCCTCACCGTGGAGCAGCACCCTCCCGTGCGCGCCCGCATCGAGCGGCAGTCGCCGCCCGAGCGGCGCGCTCATGTGCAGTCCAGTGCTCGGCTCGGCCCGCGCCGCGATCTCGAGCTTGCCGTCGTGGACAACGCCGAGGACCGCGGTCTCACCGAACGTCTCCATCAGGCTGACCAGGTGTGGCTGCGCGAGCGCGCGCAGATCCGGAGAGCTCGCGTCCGCGAGCGCGCGCAGCTCCGGACCGAGGCGGAAGCGCGTGTCGGGGTCACGTACGACGAAGCCGTGAGTGTCCAGGGTGAGGAGGATGTCGCGCAGCGTGCCCTTGGAGACGCCCAGCGATCGCGCGAGCTCGGAGATGCCCTGTGGCCGCCCACCGTCGGCCAGTGCGCGCAGCACGCGCGCGGTCTTGTCGACCGCCGGCACGGGCCGCAAGCTCCCCGTATTCCCTGCCATACGCGTACGCAGGATAGTACGACGGCGAAAACATGCCGAGATGGGACCCTAGACTCCGCGCAAGCCCGAGGAGGAACGAGATGCCGACGATCAAGCTGCCCGAGGAATCTCAGCACAACGACATGGTCAAGAAGGTCGACGCCATGATCCGCGAGATCTCGAAGGCGCCGAGCATGACCGCGTCGACCCGTGCGCTCGGCCTGCGGCCCTCGATCCTCATCGGCGAGCACCAGGAGCTCGCGCACATCATGGCCAAGCGCGGGCTTCTGAACCTGCAGAACCACATGATCGGCCTCGCAGTGGCGGCGGCGAGGTCCGCGCCGTACGAGCTGCACGCGCACACGCGGAGCCTCCAGCTCGAATACGGGCTCGACAGCGGGCAGATCGTCGAGCTCGCGGCGACCGTCGCGCACGTCACGAGCATCAACGTGTTCGAGAGGGCGATCCTCGCCTTCAACGACAACGCACCCATGCGCGCGCAGGATCCGTCGGCCCCTGTGCTCGTCGAGGTGCGGCAGAAGCTCGGGAGCGTGCCGCGGTACTTCCTCTACATGGCGAACGATCCGAAGTACACGAAGATCGTCCTCGACCGTGAGGTCGCCACCGTGCACGAGGGCGAGGTCTCCCGCCTCAACAAGGAGCTCGTCGCGTATGCCACCAGCGTCGTCAACGACGGAAAGCTCTCGATGCTCTACCGCGCCGAGGTGCTACGGAGCCTTGGACTCACGAACGAGCAGCTCTTCGAAGTGACGACGGTCGTGAGCATCTTC
>DATDEH010000062.1 GCA_036523395.1 Candidatus Limnocylindria bacterium
ACCAGCGCACGCGAGGCCTCGTCATCGACGAGATCGGTGAACAGCACCACCAGCGCGCGCCGCGCGGTCCGGGCGCGGAGGAACTCGAACGCGGCGCGGTAGTCCGGCTCGGTCGTCGTGACCTCGAGGCGGCGCAGCTCCTCGGTGAGGCGGAGGAACTGCTTGCGCCCGCGGCGCGGCACGGCGTACGAGCGCACGGTGTCCGCGAATCCAAGGAGACCCACTTCGTCGCCCTTCGCGGTCGCGACGTAGCTGAGCATGAGCGCGGTGTTCACCGCGTGATCGAGCTTGGTGAGACCGCCGAGCGTGCTCGACATCATCCGGCCCGCGTCGAGCAGGATGAGGATGCGTTGCTGGCGCTCCGTCTCGTACTCGACCGTGATCGGCCTGCCGCGGCGCGCGGTCGCGGTCCACGAGATCGAGCGCGGATCGTCGTCGGGGAGGTACTCACGCAGCCGCTCGAATACCGTGCCCGCGCCTGGCACGCGCGCGCGGCGCTGACCTGCGTCGTACGCGAGGCCGCGCCGGAGCGTGACCTCGTACCGGCGGATCTCGTGCAGGTCGGGATAGACGTTCGCCGGCGCCGTCGCGGCGATGGTGCCCTGGCGCTCGGTGAGATCGAGCGGACCGCGGAGGCGCAGATGGATGTCGCCGAACGAGAAGCTGCCGCGGTGGTGCGGCCGCGCCGCGTACGCGACCTCACCCCTGTCGTGCGCCGCGATCGTCAGCGGCGACCGCCGATGGTCGACGTCGAACGAGGCGGGCACCGAGTCGGCGAGCACCAGGCGCAACGGCCGCGCGAAGGGATTCGTCACGCGCAGCGTGACGCGGTTCGGCACGCCGATCGACAGCTGCGGATCGGCGAGGCGCGCCACGGGGACGCGACCGGGCGAGGGCGTCGCGCGGACGTCGACGATCGCGAGCGCCAGCGCGAGCACGATGACCAGCGCGCCGAGCGCGAGGAACGCATCGGAGATCCCGCCGAGCGCCAGAGGAAAGGCCGCGGCGAGCATGAGCGCGAGCAGCCGCGGGCGCGGCAGCGGGACCCGGCTCAGCGTGGGACGTCGAGGCGCGCGAGCACGCGCCGGCACACCGCGTCCGCGTCGAGGCCCTCGATCTCGGCCTCGGCACGCAGCACGAGCCGGTGCCGCAGTGTCGGGATCGCCAGCGACTTCACATCGTCCGGCGTGACGAAGTCGCGGCCCTCGATCGCGGCCGCCGTCTTCGCTGCGCGCAGGAGGTGCACGCCGGCGCGCGGGCTCGCGCCGAGCAGCAGGTCGGTGGACTTCCGCGATTCCTCGACGATGCGCACCACGTACTGGAGGACGGAGTCCTCGACCGTCACCGCCTCGACCTCGGCCGCGCACTCGTCGAGCAGGTTCTTCGCGAACGGCTCGAGCTTGTCGACCTCCGCGAGCGGCTGACCCTTGTCGTGCGCGCGGAGGATCGCCTGCTCCTCGGACGATTCGGGGTAACGCATGATCGCCTTGAACAGGAAGCGGTCGAGCTCGGCCTCGGGCAGCGGATAGGTCCCCTCATACTCGACCGGGTTCTGCGTCGCGATGACGAGGAACGGGCGCGGGAGCATCCGCGAATCGCCCTCGAGCGTGACCTGCTTCTCCTCCATCGCCTCGAGCAGCGCGGCCTGGGCCTTCGCCGGGGCGCGGTTGATCTCGTCGGCGAGCACGACGTTCGCGAAGATCGGCCCTTCCTTGATGCGGAAGTTGCTCGTCGTGATCTCGTACACGGAGGTGCCGACGATGTCGCTCGGCATGAGGTCCGGCGTGAACTGGATCCGCTTGAAGGTCCCCCCGATGAGGCGCGCGATCGTCCGCGCGAGAAGGGTCTTCGCCGTTCCGGGCACGCCTTCGATGAGCACGTGGCCGCCGAGCACGAGCGCGATGAAGGCGAGCCGGACGGTCTCGTCCTGGCCGACGATGATGCGATGCACGTCGCGGTGGAAGCGCTCCGCGACCTCGCGCGCGCGCCCGCTCACCGTGTCTTCACAAGGCGTTCTATCTGTCCGACGGTACGGAGCAGCTGGTCCTCGCGCAAGCGGCGGCCCAGAGCGTCATCGACGGCGCGTGCCTCGGCAGCGCGCTCGCGGTCGGCGGCGGCAAGAGTCGCGAGCACGCGGTCGAACGGCATCGCTGGATCGAGACCGAGCGCGCGGGCGAGTCCGCCGCGCAGATCGTGGCGCAGTCGGCGTCGCGCGATCTCCCCGCGGCCTGAACGGCGCACCAGACCCGCGAACCCGCGGATGTATTCGAGGCTCGAGCGCGCCGGGCGTGGGTCGAGCGGCACCGGCGGGCCGAGCCGCCGACCCGAGAGGACGAGATAGAGGAAGCCTGCGAACGACGCGAAGACCAGCGCGCGACCAGGCCAGGTGCTCTGCAGGAGCACCAGGACATCGGCGCTCGGATGAGACCCGTGGTGGTACTCATCGAAGGCGACCGTGCCGCCGCGTGCGACCGCGTCGTGCGCCAGCGCGAGCACGACGCGCGCGTTGTCAGCCTGACCGAGGCCCGCGGCAAGGAACGGTCCAAGACTCGCGACGACGACGAACGTGCCGCGGCCCTCACGCACCGCCGCGGCGATGGTGGTGCGGCCATCGCTCGCGAGCGCGAGCGCCTTCGGGCCGAGCGCAAGGGAGCCGACGCGATCGACCGCGATGTCGCCCGCGGGCGGATCGGCGAAGACGGCGTTGGCGAGGGGATGCACGCCCGGGCTCGCGATGCCGTTGACGCGGATGTCGAACGCGTCGAGGAGCGGCCGTTCGAAGATGCCGGCGTCCGTGGCAAGGACGGCGGTACCGCCGGCGGCGACGAACTTCTTCACGTTCTCCGCATCCGACGTCGTCATCACCTCGGTCGCGCCGAGGATGAACAGCACCGACGCCGCCGATGCGTCGGGAGCGAAGCGGTCGCCCTGGACGGTCGTCGTGTTCGCACCCATGGCCGCGAGATAACGGCGAAGCGCCGCTGCGCCACCGGGACCGTCGTCGTACGCCGAACCGGTCCGCCCCGACGCCGTCGGCGCCGCGGTGGTGGCGAACGCGAACACGATCGTCGCGACCGCAAGGAGCGCGGCGAGAAGGTAGAGCGGATTGACACGCCTCATCCGGCCACCCGCAGCGCCAGGCTTCGCGCGCGCTGCGCCTCCTCCTGCCCGGGATCACGCAGACCGAACCACGAGCGCTCGTACAGCGCGACCAGATCGCGCAGCGCATCGGCGTTCGGCACGGCCGCGGCCCGCACGAGGAGCTCGCGATCGGTCAGAGCGGGGTCGTACCGGATCGCCTCGCGCGCGACCAGCGTCGTCAGCGCGAAGAGGTACAGCGCGTGGATCGCCTCCCGCGGCCTGCCACCGCCGAGCGCCTCGTCCGCGGCGCGAAGGTGGCGCGCGGGATCGGGACGATCGGCGCCGACGGCCTCGCGGAGCGCGACCTCGGTGCGCACGCGCTCGCCGAGACCGCGTCCCAGCGTCGCGACGACGAAGAAGATGATCCCGGCGCCGAGGATCCCGAGCAGCGGCCACACCAGACCGAAGTCCACCCGTGGACCCGGAAGCCCCGCGAGGAAGCGCTGCAGGGCGAGGACGATCGTGTCGAGGAACGAGAGCGACCCGGACGACGCGCCGACCGCGCCAAGGGCGTCGCGCAGCGCCGCGTCCGAGCGGGCCGCGTCGATCGATGGCGACAGCGTGCGCTCGGAGAGCGCGAGCTGCGCGTCGATGAGCACGAGCGCGGCGTCGAGGGAGGCGTTGTCCGACGTGATGCGGTCCGCCAGCGGGAGGTCGTTGATCACAAGCTCGCCCGTCGGCAGTGAGATCGCGGTCGTGACAGACAGGATCACGCGGGCGCGCGTCACCGCGGCGTCGCGCGCCGCGCCCGAAAGGGAACGCGCCTGCACGACGAGAGACCGCGCGTCGGCGAGACGCTGGCGGTACTCGCGCCCCGAGACGGTGTCCGCGTGAGCGGCGAGGGGCTGCGCGAGCCACAGCGCCACGGCCAGCGCGAGGACGCGCGCTACGCCTGGCGCGGCAGCGCCTCCGCGGCGAGCTGCAGGTCGAGCGCCTCTTTGCGCACGCGCAGATCGAAATAGAGGATCGTGAACGTCCCCCACTCCACCGGCGCCCAGAGCACCGTGGCGATGACGTTGATGATGTTCTGCAGCACGAGGCGCACGGTCGTGTCCGAGATGAACGCGGCGATGAAGATGAACGAGATGAGCGTCGAGAGCACGGCCTGCAGCACACCGAGCAGGATCTGCAGACCCAGGATGCGCCAGCGGTGGCCGTTCGACAGCCACCACGACCGGCGGATCGCGTGGATCGGGCCAACGGGCTCGAGCGCGGCGACGACCGGCGCGACCAGCCAGGACGCGAAGACGTACACCGTGGCGACGAGACCCGCGAGTATCCCGAGCGTCGCGACGAGCGCGTTGTTCGCGAGTGCGACGACGAGGAACAGGGCGATCCACCCGAGGAACAGCGTGAAGAACAGGAGCAGTCCGGTCCCGATGATCTTCGGAGCGACGCGCAGTCCCGCGCGGAAGGAAGCGCCGACGGTGGTCTCGCGCCCGAGATAGCGCGCTCCGGCGGCGTCAACGAGCGAGCCGATCTGGACCGACAGGAAGAGCACCGAGATGAGGCCCGCGATAAGGCTGACGACGATGAGCGTGAAGAATGCCGCGCCCAGCGCGGGGGTGATGATCAGGTTCGGAGAGACCGGCTCGGTGCTGAACTGATTGAAGAAGGGCACCAGCGGCGTCAGCTGCGAGCCGACGCTGAGGACGATCCCCCCGATGACGAGGAACAGCGCGAGGTAGGGCACCGCGGAGAGCGTCATGAAGAGCACCGCGCGCTGCCGGTACATCGAGAAGACGCGGTCGACGATGTCGCCGACGCCGAGCGGGCGGAGCTGCGGTGCTTCCACGCCGCGCATGGTACGGGCGGGCTAGTGCGTTTCGGGCGTCGGCGCCGGCGCAGTCTCGCCGAGACGCAGCCAGCGGTAGAGGCGCGCCAGGGGCGCGGGCGCCCACCAGTTGAGGTTCCCGAGCAGCCGCATCGTCGCGGGCACGACGAGCGCGCGGACGAGCGTCGCATCGACCGCGACCGCGAGCGCCATCCCCAGGCCGATCGCCTTGATGAGGAGGATCTCCGCAAGGCCGAAGGCCGCGAAGACACCCACCATGATCGCGGCCGCCCCGGTGATGAGCCGGCCGCTGCGCTCGAGACCTTCGGCGACGGAGTGGGTGTTATCGCCGGTCCGCCGGTATTCCTCCTGGATCCGCGAGAGAAGCAGTACCTCGTAGTCCATCGAAAGCCCGAAGACGATGCAGAACATGATCACCGGCGTCGACGGGTCGATGGAACCGGCCTCGAATCCGAGGATGCGCGCGCCGTTGCCGTCCTGGAAGATCCATACGAGGGCGCCGAACGATGCGCTGATCGAAAGCAAATTCATCACGACCGCCTTCAGCGGGAGCACGACCGATCCGAGCAGCACGAAGAGCACGACGATCGTCGCGAGCATCACGAACGCGACCGCCTGCGGCGTGCGGCCGACGATGAAGTCCACGGTGTCGAGATCGATCGCGGTGAATCCGGTGACCAGGAGCTCACCGCCGGGGGGCGGCGCCTGCGCGCGGATGTCCTTCACGAGCTGGCGCGCCTCGTCGCCGTAGAACGGAAGCGACGTGACGACGTCGAACAGCACGATGTCCTTGCCGATCGTGCTCTTGAGCCCGTTCTGCAGCAGCGGCGGGAGCTGCGCGCGCGGGATCGAATAGAGCGTCGCGAAGTCCGGGATGCCGAACGTTCGCGGATCGAATCCGGTGAACGCGCTCTGCACTTTGACGACATGCGCGAGCTTCTCGAGACGCTGGCCGAGATCGACGAGCTGCGGGACGCGCGTGCGCTCGAGCGGATCACCGCTCGCGTAATGGACGACGACCTGCATGTGGTTCTGCCCCGCGTCGGGGAAGTCGTTCACGAGCCTGTCGTATGCGGCGCGCGATTCCTCGTGTGTGGGCAAGGTGCGCACGTCACTCGTCGCGAGTCGAAGGTGCAGGAAAGGCGAGCCCGCGAGGAGGATGACCGCGACCACCGGCACGAGCACCGCGACCGGTCGCCGCATGACGGCCATCGCGATGGTGTGCCACCAGCCGCGGCCGCTCTGATCGGGTTGGAAGATCGGCACCCGCAGGAGATCCACCCGATGCCCGAGAAGTCCGAGGAGCGCCGGGAGGAAGGTGAGCCCGTACAGGACGGCGCTCGCGACGACGACCGCTCCCGACAGGCCCATCGACGGGAGGAAGGTGCCCTCGTAGAAGAGCATCCCGGACAGCCCGATCGCGACGGTGATCCCCGAGAAGGTCACCGCGCGCCCGGAGGTCGACATCGCGATCGCGAGCGAGTCCTCGATGCTGCGGCCGCGCCGCATCTCCTCGCGGAAGCGGCTGGTCACGAACAGCGAATAGTCGATCGCGACGCCGAGGCCGATGAGCGTGACCACGTTCTGCGCGTAGACCGAGACGTCCGTGATGCGCGAGAGCACGAACATCCCGGCGATGCCGCTCATCACGGCCAGGACGCCGGTGCCGAGCGGGATGAGGGCTGCGACGACCGTGCCGAAGACGACGAGCAGCAGGATGAGCGCGAGCGGCAACGCGACGACCTCGGCGCGCTGGAGGTCCGTCAGCAGCACCTCGTTGAAGCCGTGATTGATGGCGAGGATGCCCGTCGCCTGCACCTTGAGCTTGTCGGACTTCACCTTCGCTCGCAGCTCGGCGTAGTAGTCGCGTGCGACATCGATGGTGTCCTTCGCCGCGACGTCGACCGTGATCGCCTTGCCGTCCTTCGAGAACCCGCGAGTCGCATCGGTGCTGTTCGCGTCGTACGGGGTGATGATCGTGTCGACGCGCGGGTCGGTCCGCAGCGACGCGATCGCCGCCTCGACCGCCGCCCGGAACGCCGGGTCCTTCGCGTCGAGCGTGTCGCTCGAGAAGATCAGCGTGAACGTCGAACCGCCGACGCGCGGGAGCTCCTGCTCGATGAGCTTCGACGCGCGACCGGACTCCGCGGTCTCGATGAATCCGCCGGAGACGAGCTTCCCGCCCTGCGAGGCGAGGAAGCCGGACGCGACGAGCAGTGCTACGGATAGGGCGAGTACGGGCCAGCGATGGCGGTAAACAAGGCGGCCCCAGGCGGCGAACAACCCTCGGTCTTCACTCCCTCGATGTGTGCGGGGTCAAGCGTACGGGGAAACTTGGTCGACTGTCGGGGCGGCGAGAATCGAACTCGCGACCTCCAGAACCCAAATCTGGCGCGCTACCAGGCTGCGCTACGCCCCGAGCGACTGATGGTACGGAGCACGTGGCAATTGGCGCACACGAGCTCGCACTTTTTCAACTCTTCAAGCACAAGTGTACGCGGGAAACGTCCGACCAGAACGCTGATCGACTCGATCTTCTCGAAGCCGGGTAAGTGATCCCAGTGCATCACATACGCAGGGAAGGTTTGACCGCAATCCGCGCAGGCGACTCCTTCCTTGAGCGAAGCCATCCACGCGCGTGCGGCTCTCATCCGCTTCTTGTTGCGCACGTTGCGCGAGTCTTTGCCACCCGCGTGGTAATAGCGGCGGTCGTACGCACGACGACACTCTCGGCAATAGGAGAACTGACCCGTTCGAGATTTGTGGAATTCGCTTTGATCCTTCCACTGGCCGCACATCGCGCAACGCCTGACGAAGACCTTGGGGGACGTGTCCGTCGCGGCGGGACTCGCTGTCGACTCGTCCTCGTTGAACTTTCCCATTGATTACGCGATGGCGCGCTCGAGCGAGCAGACACGGTAGAGCGCCGCCTTCTCGCCGATCGCCCATGATGTCGCCCAACCAGCACGCTCAAAGGTCCGGATCGCGTGGCAGTTCGCGCACACAAGCTGGCACTTGGCGATCTCCGCGAGCACATCCGCACGCGACCGTCCTTTGAACGTGCTCACGTCGCCCAGCTTGTCTGTTCCAGGGAGGTGATCCCACTGCATGACTTGCGGCGGAAAGGACCGACCGCAGTCCGTGCACGGCTGTCCGACTTTGAGACCCAGAAGCCATGCCGCCCGCCCGCGTTCCCACATGCGCTGTGGTCTGCGCTGCCCACGCGACCGTTCGTACTCGAGATGGTCGATCACGGCGCGGCAGGGTTTGCAGTAGCCCTGAAGTCCATCGCGCCGAGCGCGGTTCCTATGGAACGCCGTGAAGGGCTTCATCTCGTGGCACCCAGAACAACGCTTCACAACCTGTGATAGTACATCTGTTCGATATCAAAAACAATAGCGGACCGGCGCGTTGAGCGAAGCCCCGAGCTACGCCGCGAGTCGTCTCCGCGCGTTCGACATGTACGGCTCGAGCGCGCGCACCGCGATGACGAAAATGATCCACATGATGAGTCCCATCACGATCGGCGACGAATACGCGTCCGCATAGCTGACCGCATAGCCGAGCGTTGGGATCGCGACCCACGCCGTGCCGATCGTGGGAGCCGACGCGTCGCCGCTCGCGGCCGGCTCGGCCGCAACGGCCGTGCCGGAGGGAACGGGTGCGACCAGAACGAGCGAGCCGATCGGCACCATCGACTCCGTCGGTCCGCCCTGAACGACGTAGGTGGAGAGCCCGACGAATCGGACCGCCATGAGCGCGCCGGACAAGGTAAGGATCGTCGCCATGACGGCGACCGCGACGATGGTTGCGAATACGTGCGCCGCGCCCCGGATCGGGCGAACAGCCCTCCGTCGTGACACCCGCTGCCTCCCCTGCTCTGCTCCGCCGCCACCCTGGTGGCGTTTCGCTCGCACTTTCCTGCTGAGTCGCCAACGACGCCATAGCCGAATCGGTACGGCGCGGCGGCCCCGTTCGTACTACCCCGCCTGAATGCGGCTACTCCGTGGAGATCATCTGGTCCACGATGTCCGCGCCCGGCCGCACGACCCGGAAGTGCGCCGCGGGGTCATCCAGCAGGGCTCGCGTCGCGGCTGCTGTTTCGATCTGACCGCCGTCGTGAAGCAGCGTCGCGTAGCTGCCAACAAGATCGCGCAAGGCGACGAGGTCCTCGTCGGAGGACGGCGGCCGCAGGTTGACCTTGGCGCCTTTCGCGAAGCGGTCGCGCAGCCCCCGGTCGTCAAGTCCGCGCGCCGCGTCGTGACGCAGGAACACGACGCCGCCGCTCATGCCCGAACAGATCCAGCGACCCGGATCGCCGAGGACGACGGCACGGCCACCGGTCATGTACTCGAACGCGAAGCCGCGCAGGTCGCCGCCGAAGAGCACGTCGGCGCCCGAGAGCCGGATCCCCGCCCGCGCATCGGCGCCGCCCTGGACGTAGAAACGGCCACGCTGCGCCCCGTATCCGAAGCACTTCCCCACCGAACCATCGACCCATTCGCCGCTGCGGTTGCGCGCCTTGAGGACGGCGAACGTTCCGCCGAGCGCGGTCTTCGCGGCGCCGTCCTGCGCGCCGCCGGCGATACGCAGCGACACGCCATCGGTCGAGTACGCGCCGAAGCCGTTGCCCGCGACGGAGCCGTGCCCGAACGACGACGCGAGCTCGGTGACGGCCGCCCCGGCGATGCGCTGTCGCGCGAGCTGACCGGCGGTCGCGGTCGCGATGAAGCGATGCTCGCTCCCGAGGCGCGGCCGATCCGCTGCGCCGCCGTCGCGCGCTTCCTCTTCGATCGTCGGTCCGCCGGCCGCAGCGAGGACGCGCAGCTCGCGGCCACCGCGACGCACCGGACCGGCGGGAGCGAGGAGCCCCGAGAGGTCGACGCGGTCGAGGCCACGCGCCTGCGCGAGGAGATCGGTGCGTCCGACCAGATCCTCGGTCGACGAGACGCCGAGAAGGGCGGCGATCCTCGCGAGCTCGTCTCGAAGCGCGCCGAAGAAGCGCATGAGGTTCGTCACCGCTCGCTCGAACTCCTGCGGCTCGAAGCGCTTGAGCCCCTTCTCGACCGCCTCGGCCGGAGAGGTGATCTGCGTCGCGATGCCGACATGACAGGTGTCGAGCTGGCAGCCACGGCAGATCGTGCAGCCGATCGCGACCATCGCCATCGTCCCGAACCCGACGCGATCCGCGCCGAGGCACAGCATCTTCGCGACATCGAGCGCGCTCTTCATCCCGCCGTCACACCAGATCTGCACGTGGTCGCGCAGGCCGTTGGCGACGAGCGCGCGGTGCGCCTCGGTCACGCCGATCTCGGCCGGAAGACCCGCGCGCCGTAGTGCGTGCTGCCGCGCAGCGCCGGTCCCGCCGTCGTATCCGGACAGCGTGATGATGTCGGCGCCCGATTTCGCGATGCCACAGGCGATGATCCCGACATCCGGCGTCACGGGGATCTTCACGGCGACGCGCGCGCGCGGATTGACGGTCTTCAGCTCGTGGACGACCTGCGCGAGGTCCTCGATCGAATAGATGTCGTGATTGTTCGACGGCGAGATGAGATCGACGCCCGGTCGCGCATTGCGCGCAAGCGCCACCTTCACCGACACCTTCTTCGCCGGAAGATGGCCGCCTTCGCCGGGCTTCGCGCCCTGGCCGATCTTGATCTCGAGGTAGTCCGACGAATTCGCGAGCAGGGCCGAGACACCGAATCGTCCCGACGCGATCTGCTGCCCGCGGTTGCGGGGGTACTTGCCGATGAGGTCAGGCAGCTCGCCGCCCTCGCCGTTGATGCAGAGCAGATTCATTCGCGCCATCGCCTCGGCATACGCGCGGTACGCGGTCTCCCCCTGCGAACCGAACGACATCGACGATATGTACATCGGCGCATCGTGGTCGCCGGTGCGCGTGCTCGCGGCCGCGTTCGTCTCCTCATCGAGCGGCGCGCGGAAATCGAGGAGATGGCGCAGCGACACCGGATGCGTTCGCTCGAACTCCTCGAGCTTGTCGGCGAACGCGCGGTACGGCTGTTCGCCGTTGGCGACGGCGAGCCCGGTCTTCCAGACGCGCGGGTAGATACGGAACACCGGCTCGATGCGCGCCGCGCGCCGCTCGCGCAGCATCGTCCCGCGATCGAAGCCGTCGGCGCCGACGCGCTCCCACGAGAGACCGTGATCGTCGCTCGCGCAGAACGTCGTGATACCGAGCATCCGCGCGACCTCGGGCGCGACGCCGATCGCGGAGAGCTGCCGGCCGTAGCCGCGGATCTCGTGCACACCGAGCGTCGAGATGACCTTCTCCATCCCCTTGCGCAGCGCTTCGACGAGGTTCGGCAGCGCATCGGGATCGCCCAGCGACAGCGCGTACTCGAGCAGCAGGTACGGGTTCACGGCGTCGGCACCGAGCGCGAGCGCGACCATGAGGTCGTGCAGGTTGCGCAGGCTGCCTGCCGACACGATGAGCGCGCACTCACGCCGGAGCGAGCCGTTGCGCGACGGCTGCGTGATGAGCGCGCGGTGCGCCGCAGCCACGACGAGCAGCGGGTCGAGCCACGCGCGACCTTCTTCGACCACGTGGCGGTCCTGGACGACGACGAGCGTCGCGCCGCCGCGAACGCCGCGACACGCCTGCGCGCCGAGACGCGCGAGCGCGTCGCGCGGATGCTCCTCCCAGTCGCGGTCCGCCTCGAGGATCACGGGAACTCGCGCCCCGTCGGCGGTGAACTGCGCGACCACGTCCTCCACGATCCAGGTGCCAAGCTGGCGCGCGAGCGAACGGTGATCGTCGCCGCGCAGCCCGGTCTCGGGGGCGTGGCCGCCGAGGAGGATCGGCGTGCGCAGCTCGATCCACCGGCCGCGATCGCCGCGGCGCGTCGATGCGGCACGCGGCGAAGGACGCGGACCGAGCAGGGCGCGCGTCGAGAAGTGCTCGATCTCGCGCTCGCGGTCGATCGCCGGATTCGTCACGACGGCCACGGTCTCGTGCAGGTAGTCGGCGAGGTTCGGATGCGCAGCCGACAGCGCCGCGAGCGGTCCGTCCCATCCCAGAGAGCCGATCGGCTCGTTCCCCGTCCGCGCGGCGAACTGCGCCATCTTCAGGTCGTCGGGCTCGAACCCGAGCGACGCGAACTGCTGCTCGCGGCGCTGCGAGGGATCCTCGAGCTCGTCGGGCGGCGTCGCGATCTGCCAGCGCGCGGTCGGCTCGCGCCGCGCGCCGGGGCGATGAACGCTCCCGGGCGCCTCCTCGGGACCGCCGCAGTCGATGCGATCGCGAATGCCCTCGACCGTGACGCCGCGCGTCGTGCGGTCCGCGACGAACGCCCGGCGCAGCGTGTCCTGATCGAGGAACCGCCAACCGGTGCTCGTGCGGCGAAGGCCGACGCGCTCGCCGGGTCCCAGCGGATACGGATCGCGGACGTACCGCTCGAGGGGCACGAATCCGCGCTCGCTCGCGAACACCTGCTCGTCGGGTGTCTCGACGTGCCACAGCGGGCGCAGCCCGAGCGCGTCGACGCCGAAGAGACAGGTGTCGCCGACGCGCGCGAGGAACGCGGCCGGTCCCTGGGCGAACGGGCCGAACGCGGCGCGCGACTGGATGTACAGATCCTGCAGCTCCGCGGGCATGCGCTTGATCTCGTTCACGATCGGCGGGAAGAGAAGCTCGATCGCCTCGATCGGCGTGAGCCGCAGCCCTAGCACCATGCCGCGCAGCACCGCGTCGACGTCCTGCGAGTCGCTGCCGGACCGCGAGAGCGGGATGCGCAGCGCCTTGGCCTCTTCACGCATCCGCCCGATCGTGTTGATCTCGCCGTTGTGCGCGAACGACGCGAAGGGCTGGACGCGATCGAAGCTTGTGCTCGTGTTCGTCGCATAGCGGTTGTGGCCAAAGGCCATCGACGTCGCGAAGCGCGGATCCGCGAGGTCCGCGAAGTAACGCGGGAGCTGATGGCCGGCGCCGCGCAGCTTGTAGACCGCCGTGTGGCGCGACAGGCTCACGACCGTCGCGGCCGTGAGGCGCTCGATCTCGACGGCTGCTTCGTAGAGCGCGCGCGAGCCGGGGCCATCGCGTGACGGCGTGAGGAGCGCGAGCTGCCAGAAGTGCGGCTCCTCGGTGCGTCCGCGCGGACCGAGGACGCTGCTCTCGGTGGTGAGCTCGCGCTCGACGAGGATCTCGATGCCGCGACGCGCGAGGCTGCGACGGACGGCCGCCCGGTCCGCGTCGCCGTCGCCCGACGGGATGAACAGATGACCGACGGCGAACCGACCGCTGCGGACGAGGGTCGAGTCCCGGCCCGATGTGCGAAGGACGTTCGCCCAGAGGGCGCGCGGGATATCGGTGAGGACGCCAGCGCCGTCGCCTTCGCCGTCGACCAGGCCCGAGCGGTGCGCGAGCGCGGCCATGCCATGGAGCACGCCGTCCAGTACCTCGCGCGATGGCCGACCGTCCTTCCGGGCGATCGAGACCAAGGCACAGGCATCGCGCTCGTCGCTCACGCACTACCTCCTTCTAAACAGAAAAGCCCCCCGGTCCTGGGAGGCTTCATCGGTCTCGATGTTTCGCTCAGCAGACGCGACTCAGCCTCCACCTCCCGCGGTGATCGCTGCTGCTGCGGAGCGGACCTTTGTCACTGCCGGGATTTGTAGCCGAAGCGAAGGTTGCGGAACAGCGCTGGAATGGTCGCGAATCGGCGTTAGACGCCGGCGCGCGCGGGCAGGACGACCGCGTCGCCGATCCGGACGGGACCGTCGACCGCGATGACGGTGCATATCGCACCACGGCGTCCGGCAAGCGATGCCTGGAAGGCGACGACGTCGTCGACGCCGAGCAGCTCGCCGATGTGCGTGCACGGCTCGGCCTCGCCGTTCACCCGCAGGGTGGTCCCTCCCACGCGGATCTCGGTGTCGGGCGTAAGAAGGCTCAGACCGGGCAGGCCGTCGAACGTGATCTGCTCGCGGAGGTCGCCGGGTCGCAGGCCGAGTGAATCGTGTGTCGAGCGGTCGACGATCAGGACAGCGCGCTTGGTGCGATCGGCGTGCGAGTCGCCGTCGATGCCTCCCGGTGACAAGGTTAGAGCGGCATCCGCACGACGGCGTTGTCGCCGTGCTTCTCGACAACCTTGAACCCCGCCTTCACGTACATCGAGAGCGGCCCGACGTAGTTGATCTGCGTCCAACGCGCCGGGTCGATCTCGCCGAGGAACGGGTAGGCCTCTGCGGTCGTCATGCCACGCTCGCGCAGGTGCTCGAGCGCGGCTTCGAGCAGTGTCGTCGCGACGCCCTGCCGCCGCTGATCGGGCGCGACGACGAAGCAGACGATCGCGCCGACCGTCGGATCCTTCTCACCCTCGACATTCACCAGCTCGTTCTTCGGCGCAGCGTGGCACCAGCCGACCACGCGGCCCAGCCGGTAGGCGACGAGCCCGTTGGCCTTCGCGGAGCGGATGAGCTCGCTGCGCGACTCGCGGTTCTGCTGCTTGGTCCGACTCTCGTAGTCGTCGACCAGTCGCTCCATGCAAAAGCACTTCGACCAGTTCGGATTGTCGGCGTACGCGACCATGTCGAAGTAGTGCAGCACGACGTCGTGCTGATCCGGAGAGATCGGACGGACGGTGATGTCGCTCATGTGTGGACCTCCACGGTATCGCCGATGCGCACCGTGCCCGGCTGCTCGACCCTCGCCCACACGCCGAACGCAAGCTCCTCGGTCGTACCGATGTCGCGCCGGTAGCGAGCGAGGAGCTCGAGCGTGTCGAGGGTCGGTTCGGCCGTTTCGGGATCGCGAGTGGTCACGACGCACCGGCCCACGTTGCCCGAGGGCACAACGACGGCGTCACCGACGTGCACGCGGCGACCGATCCACTGGTCCTCTTCGTGAGCCCGCGTTCCAGACACTCCGATGAGCATGCGGAAGCGCCGAGGGTCCACCGGCTCGGTCGACGACGCCTCCTGCTGCATGCGCTCCAGCGATCCGGTCGAGAGCATCGTCGCCCCTGCCCCGTGACCCGCGCGATCGTGTCCTTGACCCGGTCCGTCGAGACGCACCAGCTGCACCGGCCGGCCGAGCTCATCACTGAGGGCCTCGGCCCACGGTCCGTAAGCGATGTGCCCCGGTGCTGCGTGTCCGTAGATCGTCACGGTGATCGGCGCGGCGACCGCGACTGCGCCGCCGACCGACGATCCGCTCGGCATCCGCAGCTCGAGGTGCCCGCTCTTCAGGTCGTAGCGGGCAACGATCGTCGAGAGCGGCGCGAGCCGCTTCCCGTTGAGGAGCCGGCCGGTCTCGTCGACGACGCAGAAGAGGCGGTCATCCGCGACACCGTTCGGTCCGAGCTCGATGCGATCGCGCTCTTCGATGCGGAGCCCCTTGACCGGCGCGACATGCAGCCACGCGACCTTCACCGAACGAGTCTTTCACACTGAGTGCATGCCGAGGATCTTCAGCGTTGGCCACGGCACGCGGCCGATCGAGGAGTTCCTCGACGTCCTGGGCGCGGCGGGGGTGAAGACCCTCGCTGACATCCGCAGCGCGCCAGGATCGCGCAGGCATCCGCAGTTCGGTCAGGCCGCGCTGGCTGCGTCGCTCAGGGCAGCCGGCATCGAGTACGTGCATCTGCGCGGTCTGGGTGGCCGCCGCGAGGCGGCACCGGATTCGCCGCACACAGCATTGAAAGTTGACGCGTTCCGTGGTTACGCGGACCACCTGTCGACTGACGAGTTCGCCGCGGACTGCGCACGCTTGGTCGCGATCGCGCACGAAAGAACGACGGCGTTCATGTGCGCCGAGACGCTCTGGTGGCGCTGTCATCGACGATTGCTGGCCGATCGGCTCGCGGTCGATGGCTGGGACGTCGTCCATCTTCTGGCGCCGGGAAAGAGCGAGCCACATCGACTGTGGGACGTCGCGCGCGTCGTCGATGGTCGGCTCGTGTACGACGATGGCGCGATACCGTTGGGCACGTGAGCGGGCGCCTCGTGATCATCGGCGGCGCACCGGCGACCGGCAAGACGACGCTCGCACGGGCACTCGGCGACGCGCTCGGCCTCCCCGTCATCACCAAGGACGACATCAAGGAGTCGCTTGCCGAACCGTTCACGACCGGCGATCGCGAGTGGTCGAGGCAGCTGGGCGTGGCGGCGTACGGCGTCCTCTTCGTCGTGGCGGAGCGCATCCTCGCCGCGCTTGCGCCGACCGCCGTCATCCTGTGCCGGACGCCGAAGGCACGACATCGTTACGCGGAGCGCGCCGCGGTCGGCCGACATCGTGTTCACATCGATGACGCGGTCCTCGCCACGTGGAACGGCGACGACGCTGAGTTCCTCATCGACATCGGCACGCCGCGGCTCATCGTCGGCACGACGGACGGCTACACCCCAGATCTCGAGCGGATCGCCGCCTTCGCGCGAGGCGCTACCGTGCCACCTCGATGAAGCGTGAATGGCCGGCGGACTGGATGGGGCGCGTGCGCGGCAAGAACTGCGCGATGTGCGCCGATGGACGACCGGAGGTCGCGCACGGCAGCTCGCGCATCTTCGCCGGTCGCGCCAGCGATGCGTACCTCGTCCGGAACGACGTCGGGCAGCGCGGCTACTCGATCGTCATCTGGCGCGGACGCCATGTCTCGGATCCGACCGAGCTCACAGCGGAAGAGGCACGGGACTACTTCGACGAGGTGCTCCGCGTTGGGCGAGCGATCGAGCGGCAGTTCAAGCCGATCAAGATGAACTTCGAGATGCTCGGCAACTCGCTTCCGCATCTGCACACGCATGTCATCCCGCGCTATCTCGAGGATGGCGAGCCTGGGCACCCCGCGCACTTCATGCGCATCGACCTCAAAGACGAGCCGAAGATCTCCGAAGCGCGGTACGCCCGCGACCTCGCTGCCCTTCGCGCGCTCCTCGATCGATAGGGAGACCGCGCCGAGACCGGGATCGCTCGACCCCATCGCATACTCGGCGCGGTGAGGAAGGTCGCGGTCGCGCTTGCCTGTGCGCTCGCGCTCAGTCTCACGAACGGCGCGCGGCCGGCCGCCGGAGCATCCACGTCGCCGCCCAGCCCGACGACATCGGCCGCTCCCGCCGCCTCATGCGGCACGCCGGGCGTGCCGACCACGACGATCTTTCTCCCGAACATCACGAAGATGCTCGGCGGACCGAACGGCTGGGTCACGCCGTTCATCGTGCAGAACGTCGGCGTGAAGAAGGCGACGCTCGAAGTGTCGTTCTTCCGCTTCAGCGACGGCGGACTCGTTGCCTGCCGCCGGGTGGACAACCTCGCGCCAGCGACGAGCTTCGCCGACTACCCGAACAACGACGCCGACCTTCCGGTCGACGCGCAGTTCTCTGTTGTCGTGAAGTCCTTCGGGTCGGAGGTCGTCTCGGTCGTCAACGAGCATCAGGGACAGGGCACGCCGGCGCGTGCCGAGGCGCTCTCGTACAACGGACTCACCACCGGCGCGACGACGGTCTACCTGCCGTTCGTCGCCAAGCCAGAGCCAGCTCCGTGCTCGGCCGTTCCGCAGACCGACGCGACCTGCAACGTGCGCTGGGTCACCACCTTCGTCATGCAGAACTTCGGCACGGTCGACGCCGCGGTGACCGCGCGCTTCGTCAGCTACGACGGCGCATCGACCGCGACACTGAGCCGGACGATCGCGCCGGGACGATCGCGGTTCGTGGACCCCTCGGTCGAGGCGCAGCTGCGCGCGGGCCGGTACTACTCGGTCGTACTCACGTCGACGCAGCCGATCGGCGTCATCGCGAATGCGCACGACGACGCGCCGACGACCACCGCGCCGCGAGGCTTCAGCTACAACGGGATCGCCCAGCCGTCGTCCGGTGACGTATTCCTGCCCTACGTGCGGCGTGACGGCGTGGCCCCGAGAACGTACGCGAACGGCGTGGTCATACAGAACGGCGGCACGAGCGACGTGGCGCCGACGCTCACGTTCCAGCGGCTCGGCGGCGGCAGTCCGTTCACGATCGCGGCGCCGGCACCGATCAAAGCCGGGATGACCTGGTACTTCGATCCGGAGGCGTATCCGATCCTGACAGTGGGCGAGTACTCGGTCGTCGTCGGTGGCGGAGCGCTGGCGGTGCTCGACGCCACGCTGAGCGCCGGCGCGGCGATGGGATACGTCGGGGTGACCGGTCAGGGCAACCGCGCCTATCTCCCGAACATCACGCGGACGCTCGGCGGCGCGCGTGGTTGGAGCACCCCGATCGTGCTGCAGTCCACAGGCGCGACGAGCGCGACCTTGCGCTGGTACCGGTTCGCGGACGGTGCGCTCATCACGCGCCAATCGGTCGGGCCGTTCGGCCGCGGTGCGGCGCTCCGCGTCGATCCACGGAACGTCCTCGGGCTTTCAGACGACACCCAGTACGGGGTCGTCGTCGACGCGCAGGGCGGGACCATCGCCGCGCTCGTCACCGAGCTCAACTTCGAGGGCGGCGACGGGACGATGATCTACGAGGGCTTCCCCGCGACCGTCAGCACCGTACCCGCGCCGACCGCAGTGCTGCTCACGCCTGGCGTCGCGCAGCTTGGCACCGACGAGACCGCGCAGCTGACCACGACCGTGAAGGACCAGTTCGACCAGGCGATGCCTGATGTGCTTCCGACCTGGCGCGTCGCGCCGTTCGCGCTCGGATCGGTCGCGAGCAGCGGACTCCTCACTGCGGGCTCGATCGGCGGCGTCGGGTCGATCACGGTGACGGCGGGGAACGCCTCCGAGACGATCCAGCTCACAGTCGTCGCGCCAGTGCCCGTCACGAAGGGCGGCATCTCGTTCCTGCTGCGCACGACCGGATCGACCGACTTCTATGCGGAGGCGACGGTGTCGCGGTTCGAGGCAGGCGCGATCAACACACAGGTCAATGCGGATATCGCGAGCATCCAGCAGCACTACGGCAGGAGCTACATCGCGCGCCCCGAGGTGTACCTGCTGGCGACCGACACGACCTACGCGACCGCGCAATCACAGATCCTGGGCCTCGCGACCACATTCGTGTCGTCTCCGGCCGAGGCTGACCCGTTCGAGAGCGCGGGCGTCTACTACCAGAAGCGCGTCGCGATGGACCTCGCGCGCACCGGGAACAGCCTGCCCTTCACGACGGCGCGCCACGAGCTGACGCACATGATGATCGACGAGATCACTGGCGACGCGTCAGTCCCGGCGTGGCTGAACGAGGGCTCGGCAAGGCTAGAGGAATTCACGGTCACCGGAGCCGAGTGGCTGCGGGCGCTCAACAGGCACCGCGCCGTCTCTATGACGGTGAACGGCCGACAGCTGAGCACGGCCGAGCTCACGTCGCAGGGTTCGTGGAACTCGCGCGAAGGCGCTCTCAGCACGTACCAGTACGCCGAGGCATCGCAGATCGTCGGGCTGCTCCGCAGCGACATCGGCCTCCCCGGTCAGATGCAGATCCTCACGCTGCTGGGTGCGGGCCGGACGTTCGAAGAGGCATACGGCGCGGTCACAGGACGTTCGTGGGCGGAATTCGCGGCATCGGTGCCGGCTCGTCTTCGCGCGATCGCGACATCACCCGGCATCGCATTTGCGCCCGACAGCACGGCCGGGACCGGGGCGAACGGCGCGACGTTCGTGATCTTCGGCTATCAGCCAAGCTCGGTCGTCACGGTCTCGATCCGCGGCGTGGCGACCGGCTCGAGCAACGGCGGCCAGTTCCGCATCGTCGACGAGATGGGCGTCTATTGGAGCTGGCTTGGAACGTCGTGGCCGGCTGACACCTACAGGTTCACGGTGACGTCGGGTAACGCGCCCACGGTGACGGGTACCTTCATCAAGACGCCGTAGCGAGCTAGATCAGCGCCTGACCGCCGTCATCGCCGCGCAGCCCGAAGCCCATGAGGCGATCGAGGCTCACGTGCAGGAGCCAGCCTAGGAGCGGCCACGGGTTTCCTGCGACGAGAAGCAGGAGTGCGATCCACAACACGATCGGCAGGGTGAAGTTGTGCCACCCGTTGTAGAGCCAGACCGCGCGCGGCGGGATAGAGCCCTTCCCCGTTGACGCACCGAAGAGGAACGACGGCACCAGGCCAAAGACGTCCGGCGCGAACAGCCAGAACCAGAACCAAGCCGTGATCTGGTCCTTCTGCCAGATCGCCGCGCCGATGAGGAGAAGCGCGAGCGCGAGGTACTCGCTGTGATGGACGATGCGCGCGCGCATCATCGAGGCTCACCGGCGAGATACGCACGCAGCTTTGCGACAGCAAGACCGCGGTGCGAGATCCGGTGCTTCTCGTGAGCGGGCAGCTCGGCCATCGTGCGGCCATCACCGGCGATCACGAACAGCGGGTCGTAGCCGAAGCCCGCGTCGCCGCGCGGTGCGAGCGCGATCTCACCGCGCACCTCGCCATCGAAGAGCTCGACACGTCCGTCGGACGACGCGAGCGCCGTTACGCACACGAAGCGCGCGCTGCGCGACGCGACGCCGTCGAGCAGCGCGAGCAGCTTCTCGTTCCGCTCTGCCGCGCTCGCGTCATCACCGAAGAAACGGCGGCTGCGCAGGCCGGGCGCGCCACGAAGCGCATCGACCTCGAGGCCGGAATCGTCCGCGACGGTGCGCAGACCGGTTGCGGCGGCGTACGTGCGCGCCTTGTCCGCCGCGTTCTCCGCGAATGTCGCGCCGGTCTCGTCGGGCTCTGGCGGGACGGGATCGAGATCCCCAGGGACGGCGAGGTCGAGATCGAGGCCCGCGAGAAGCTCTCGGTATTCGTGCTGCTTCCCGGGATTCCCAGTCCCGATGAGCAGGCGCTCCGTCACCGCAGGGCGGCGCGCTGCGCTTCGATGAGCTGACTGATGCCGCGAAGCGTCAGGTCCAAGACCTGATCGAAGTCCGCCTTGGAGAATGGTCGACCCTCTGCGGTGCCCTGCACTTCGATGAGCTGGCCATCCGAGTTCGCCACCACGTTCACGTCGGCGTCGGCGATCGAGTCTTCGGCATACGCGAGATCGAGCATCAGCTCCCCCTTGACGAACCCCGCGGAGACGGCCGCGACGTTCTTCCGCATCGGGGACGGCGTGATCTTGCGCACGGCGTGCGCGAGCGCGACGTATCCGCCGGTGATCGCGGCGGTGCGCGTGCCACCGTCGGCCTGGATCACCTCGCAGTCGACGATCACGCTGCGAGACCCGAGCGCCTTGAGATCGACCGCGCTGCGCAGCGCTCGCCCAACGAGCCGCTGGATCTCGAACGTGCGTCCGCCGGGCCGGCCGGCGATGCTCTCGCGCTGACTCCGCTCGGGCGTGGAGCGCGGCAGCATCGCGTACTCCGCGGTCACCCAGCCCTCGCCTTTGCCTTCCAAGAAGCGCGGCACGCTGTCCTGGAGCGTTGCCAGGCACAGCACGACCGTGTCGCCGAACGAGATACGCGCGGAGCCTTCCGCGAACTTCGACACGCCGACCTCGATCGTGATCGGACGCAGCGCGTCGTTCGCGCGCCCATCGGGTCGCTTGAACTTACTCACTGCGTGGTCTTGTCCCACAGGGCGCGCATCTCGTCGGCAGAGTAAGACTCCAGCGGGCGACCGTCGGCGCGGGCGCGCGCCTCCACGCGCGCGACGTGCCTCATGAAGCGCTCGTTCGCCTCGCGCAGCGCGCTCTCGGCATCGAAGCCCTGCTCGCGCGCCGCGCCGACGAGGTCGAACAGCAGCTCGCCAAGGAACTCCGGGTCGTCAACGTCCACCGGAAGCTCGATGCGCGGCGGGATCATCCGCACGCGAGCGGCGCGCTCCTGCAGCCGCTCGGCGGCGAACAGCGCCGGTAGGTCTTTCGGCACACCGCCGAGCACGCTCTGTCCGTCCTTCGGACCTCCTCCCCCGCCGGCCCGCTCCTCGCGCTTGATGCGCTCCCATTGCCCGAGCAGATCGCCACCCTCGATCGCCACACCTTCGAAGACGTGCGGGTGACGGCGCACGAGCTTCTCGCCGAGCCGCCGCGCGACGTCCGCGATGTCGAACGCCCCCTCCTCGTGCGCGAGCTGGGCATGGATCGCCACCTGGAAGAGGAGATCGCCGAGCTCGTCGCGCAGCCGCTCGAGGTCACCGGAATCGAGCGCCTCCAGCGCCTCGTACGCCTCTTCGAGCAGATGCGGTCGCAGGGACGCGTGCGTCTGCTCGCGGTCCCACGGGCAGCCGTCCGGGGCACGAAGACGATCTGCGATGCGGCTGATGGCAGCGACGGACGCGAGATCGACGTATGGATCGACCGGTGGGAACACGACGAACCGCGCATCGGATGTGCCCACGGAGTCGAGCGTCAGCGAGCGTTCGCCGCCGGAGCCGAGCGCGATGAGCGGATGCGCGGCGGGATAGTGCTTGCGCAGCACGGCGAGGTCGGGCTTCGCGTCGAGGACGAGGACGACCGCGCGCAGCGTCGAGTACGAGTGGCGGTCGATCGCGCTCGCGGGGATGACGTCTACGCCGCCGGGAAACCGCGCGAGGAGCCGCTCGAGCGCCTCAGGAAGATCAGCCGTCGAGCTCGTGCCCGGGCACCAGCTTCTGAACGCCGTGCGCCTTCTTCTGCTGCTGGAGCCAGTACGTGTATGCGTTGTCCTTGATCTTCGTCTTCTGGTCGTCGTCGAGCGCGCGCGCCGGGTCCTTCTCGAGGATCTTGTACCAGACGGTGTTCGTCTTATCGCTGTGCTGGACGGTGCGCAGGCCGACGTCGAGGACGAAGATCTCGCTCTCGACACTGACGTCCGTCAACATGCCGCGCGCGTACCAGCCGAGCTCGCCGCCCTTGTCCTTCGTCGCGCTGTCTTCTGAGAAGTGTTTCGCGATCTCGGAGAACTCCGTGCCCGCGTCGAACGCCTTCTGGATATCCGCGACCTTCTTCAGCTGATCCGCGTACGTCTGGAAGTCACCGCCTGCGGTCGGGAACGGCGTCGAGACCTGGATCCAGGCGACCTTCACCTGCTCTGTCGGTGACTGCGTGTTCCGCTCCTGGGCGCGCTTCGTGTACTCCGCGCGGAGCAGCTCATAGCGGGCCCGCGCCTTGATCTCGTCGATCGGGATCTTGTACGAGACGGCGCGCTTCACGAAGTCGTTCTCTTCAGGTCCGCGCTTCTGCATCACCTGGAGGATGTGGTAACCGAACTGGCTCTTGACCGGATCCGAGACCTGTCCCATCGGCAGCGACTTCGCCGCCTCCTCGAACTCCTTGACGAACTGGCCCTTGGACACCCAGCCAAGGTCGCCGCCCGATTGCGCGTTGCTCGAGTCGTCGGAGTTGTCCGCCGCGAGCTTGTTCCAAAGGGCCTGGTCGTTGGGATCCTGCTTCAGCTGATCGGCGAGCGCGCGCGCCTTCGCGAGCGCGACGGAATCAGCGAGGTCTTTGTCATCGCCCTTCGGCGTGATGAGGATGTGGCGCGGGTGGTACTGGCCGAAGTCCTCGTTGTACTTGTCGTCGATCGCGGCCTGGTCGTACTTGATGCCGTCCTCGCGTGCGGCGGAATCGAGGATCGCCTCCTCGACGAGCGCATCAAGCGCGACGCCCTCGTATTCGGCCTTCTGCCTCAGGACCTGCGGGTCGTTCTCGTATCCGGGTGGTACGCCGAAGTCGACGTAGAAGCGCACGTATTGATACGCCAGCTCGCGCTTGTACTCGCGCAGCGACACCGAGTGGCCGTCGAACATCATCGCGGGCTTGAGGTTGTTGTCGTAGTAGCGCGAGGACGCGGCCCAGGCCACAAGGCCGAGCGAGAAGAAGAGGATCGCCGAGAAGATCGTCACGATGATCGTTTGCTGGCGGCGCTCGCGCTGCCACCGCGCCATGCGCTGACGCTGCGTGAGTCGCGGAAGAGGGATACGACGTGCCACGGGGAACCGAATTGTACCGGGCTAGCCGACGCGCCGATAGACGGCGAGCGTGTCGGCGGCGGCCCGGTCCCACGAGAAGCGCGCGGCGCGCGCCCGCGTACGCGCGCGCAGCTCCCGCTGCTTCGCCTCGTCCTCGAGATACGCGACGAGTGCGTCGCCAAGGGCGTCCGGATCGCCTGGCTCGACGAGGACGCCCGCGTTGCCAACGACCTCCTCGACGGCGCCGGCGCGATAGCCGACGACCGGCGTACCCGCGGCGAGGGACTCTAGCGGCGTCAGGCCAAAGCCCTCGAGCAGCGCGGCGTGGAGAAGGCATTCGGCGCCCGCGTAAAGAGCGGCCAGCGTCGCGTCGTCCACCCGACCGGTCACGACGACCCGCTCGCGGGGCGCTCGCGTCTGCTCCAGCGCGCGCGTGAGGTACGACGAGAGCTTTCCGAGATCGCCGGCGATGACGAGGCGAAGGTAGGGATGCGTTGCCGAGGCGCGGGCGAACGCCGCGAGGAGGCCCTCCATGTTCTTCCGTGGGTCGAACTGGCCGACATACAGAACGTACCGTCCGGGCACGCCAAAAGTTGCCGCGACCCGCCGTCCCTCCTCGGGCGATGGCGGCGCGAACTCGGTGTCGACCGCCTCGGGGATCACCGTCACGCGCTCGGGCGGGACGAGCAGCAGATCGACGACGTCGCGCCGAGTGGCCTCCGAGACCGCGATGATCGCGTCGGCGCGTCGCGCGAGCGCGTACTCCCAGGCGTGGCCGAGTCGCGCGTGCGGCAGGCGGAGGTAGTGCTGGGGCCAGCGCAGCGGCGCGAGGTCGTGGATCGTGATCACCGCGCGATACGTTCGCAGCGCGGGCAGCCCGAGCTGCGTCGAGTGATAGACGCGCGGGCGCGCGAGCGCGAGCTCCGCCGAGAGCAGGATCGGATCGACCGCGAGCATCGAGAGCTCCGGGCGTCGAAGACGAAGCGTGTTGAGATCGCGATGCGGTGGGAGAGGCGACATGTCGGCCGGCGGGAAATTTCGAAGGCGCAGCAGCGTCCATTCGATGTCATCCGGTGCGAGGCGCGCGAACGCCGCGAGCAGGTTGCGTGTGTAGCGACCGATTCCGCGAACACGGGCCACCGTTTGCAGATGGCGCGCATCGAAGGTGACGCGCAAGGCACATAGACTAGCCGCACGTTCATTTCCGTCGTCGTTCCCACGTACAACGAAGTCGGTTCGCTGCGCCACCTCGTGCCGCGCCTCGCGGCGGCGCTCGCGGTGCACACGTGGGAGCTGATCGTCGTCGACGACGGCTCGCCCGACGGCACCGCCGATCTCGCCGAGTCATACGCCGCCGTCCATCCCGTACAGGTGATCCGCAGGCCGGGCAAGGCCGGCCTCGCGTCCGCTGTCCTCGCGGGATTCGCGCAGGCGCGCGGCGACATCCTCCTCGTCATGGACGCCGATCTCTCGCATCCGCCTGAGGCCGTCCCGCGACTCGCGGCAGCGATCGAGGAGGGCGCGGACCTCGCGGTGGGAAGCCGCTACGTAAAGGGCGGTGGCACCGAGGACTGGCCGCTGAAGCGGCGCGTCGTGTCGCGCGCGGCCTGTCTCATGGGGAATCTGCTCGTGCCGATCCGCGACTGCACATCCGGCTTCTTCGCGATCCGCAAGTCGGCGCTCGACGGCGTGAAGCTCAACCCGATCGGATTCAAGATCGGCTTCGAGGTCATGGCGCGCGCGCACTACAAGAAGGCCGTCGAGGTCCCGTATGTGTTCCGCGACCGCGAGCTCGGCAAATCAAAGTTCGGCCGCCGCGAGATCCTGCAGTACCTCGTGCAGCTGGGCCAGGTCGCGCGTGATCGAGTGCTCCACAGAACTTGACGTTTCGGTAACGAAGACTGCGAAGCATTGACGCTCGTCCGACGGGGCAGGTGACTTGCGCGCTCGCACACATGGAGGAGAGGGACATACGGCTCGGCGCCCCGTGATGACGGCACGCTCATCGATGTACTTGATCGCGTGCTCGACAAAGGCATCGTCATCGACGCGTTACCTCCTGTACGCGGACAAGCTGGATCTGAGATACCTACCATCTCGCGGGTGAGGGAGCCGGCTCCGACGGCCACGTCTCAGCTCGTCTTCGTTTCTCTCATCGGCTTCCGGCCAGAAGGGACGCGAGTCCTCCGCGACCGCACCCAGACGACCGCGAACGGCACGAGGCTCATGGTCCTCGCCGCCGCAGCCGCACGGGATCGCACGGATGTCGTGATCGAGTGGGAGCGCACGGGCGATCCCGCGACTTGTCCTCCCGACTCGCAGCTTCTCTGGCACACCAACAGCCAGCCACTGGAGCACGGACTCACCGTTGACCTCCTGGTCGGCACCGGCCGAGTCAGTGCGATCCGGATGGCTCGTCGGGCGTACCACTCGAGCCACCCTTCCATCGGGGCGATCGACGCGGTCAGCTTTGGGTCGCTGCCGGCCGGGACCAGCGCCGCCGAGCTGCTTGTGACCGAGGGCGAACGCGAGTGGCGCGCGCAGCTCGCTGTCGTGCCACGCGACGCGAACGCCTCCGCGCTCACGGCGGAGCTCAACCGCGACGGAATCGCCGTTCGCGCGACCGCTGTCGCGAAGGACCGGGACAAAGTCGTCGTCGAGCTCGAGGTCGTGGCGCCGCATCAGATCCGGCAGGTCGGTGCGCCGCTGACCGCACCAGTGCGCTTCGCAAGCACGAGTGACGAGGATCAGCGGGCCCGCAGAGCCAAGATTCGTCGTGTCCTCGGCCAGCACTCTCGACCGATCACGCTAGAGGACGATCGAGGCGGCCGGACCGACGAGGGCCGCCGTCTCTTTTCACAGGAGCCACAGCAACGCGCGCCGGGCACCCCGTACGTCAGTCGATTCGTTGTCGCGTTCGACGCGCCAGGCACCGCTGCGAAATCCGCAACGATCGTGGTCCCGTTCATCGACCTCAACGACCGCGAGCCTTCCGCCAGGGCGGATCTGCGCGATGTGCCACTTGATGTGAAGCTCGGCGAACACCAATTCCGAGTCATCAGCGCCGAGCCGATCGGGACGGATCAGCGACACGTCGTCCTCACCATCGCGCCGTCCCAGTCACGGCCTCGGTTCACGCAGCCAGCCCGGATGCACGGCACCGACGACAAGAACTTCGCCTGGAATCCCGACTCGACTCCGGGCGACAGTGTTTCGCTCACGACGAAGGTCGGCGATCCGCCGATCGTCACCTTCACCGGCGCAGTGCTGCGTATCGACGGACCGCTGCGCCTGGAGATTCCTCTCCGCTAGCGGGGCCCGAGCTCGTCGCGCAACGCGTCGATCACGTAGGTCTGCTCCTCGTCGGTCATCGCCGCGTAGAGCGGGATGAGCATCGTCGTGCGCGTCGCCTCCTCAGTCACGGGCAGGCTCACCTTGCCGTATCGCGACGTGTAGGTCTTCTCCAGGTGCGAGGCCATGACGCCGCGACGCGTGGCGATCCCGCGGCGCAGGAGGTTGGTCATGAGCTCCTCGCGATCAAGCCGGCACTCCTTCGTGAGGCGCAGGCAGTACGACTGGTAGGTGTGATCCGCGTACGGAGGCACGAATGGGACCTCGATACCGCGGATGTCGGATAGCTCCTCGTTGTATCGCTTGGCGCGCGCGCGACGGACACGGAGCAGCTCGTCGAGCCGGCGCAGCTGCACGAGACCGATTGATGCCTGGATGTCGGTCATCCGGTAGTTGAACCCGAGCTCGTTGTACTCCTCGATGATCACGCGATCCGAGCTGTGGCGCTCGAGGTCGGACACGCTCATGCCGTGCGCGCGCAGCTTGCGGGCGCGTCCGGCGAGCGCGTCGTCGTCGGTCGTGATCATCCCGCCCTCGCCGGTGGTGATCACCTTGCGCGGGTGGAAAGAGAAGACGGTCTGATGAGCGTTCGCTCCGACGCGGCGTCCCTTGTACGACTCGCCGATCGCGGGCGCGGCGTCCTCGACGACGTCGATACCGTGCCGCTTCGCGATGTCATTGACCGCGTCGATATCACAGCCGAGGCCGATCTGGTCGATCGGCATGATCGCCTTCGTCCGCTTGGTGATCCGCTTCTCGATGTCCTTGGGATCGACGTTGAACGTGCGCGGATCGACTTCGCAGAACACGACGTCGGCGCCGGTGTAGAGCACCGCGTTCGCGGAGGCGATGAAGGTGAACGACGGCACGATGACCTCGTCACCGCGGCCGATACCGATGCTCGCGAGCGCGAGATGCAGTCCGGTGGTGCACGACGTGGTCGCGATGCCGTGCTTTGCTCCAACATAGGCGGCCACGGCCTTCTCGAACTCGGCGACCTTCGGGCCCTGCGTCACCCAGCCGCTCTTGATCGACTCGTATGGAGCGCGGGCCTCTTCTTCGGTCAACGCGGGCTTGGTGATCGGGATGTTCATCTTCCGCTGCGTCTCGGTAGCCATGTGCCCCTCCTCAGTTAGCGGGTCGAACGTGTGAGCGCCGCGCGCCGCCACGCGATCAGCTGTCGCACTCCGTCGGCGAGACTGGTCGCGGTACGGAATCCGAGCAGCTCCTCGGCGCGGCGCGGATCGCCGTAGCGGCGAGCCGGCAGCTGTCCCGCGGGTTGCGCTTTGAACTCCATCCCCACCGAGCTCCCCGTCAGATCGAGCAACAGCGTCGCCAGCTCGCGCATCCGAGTTTCGACGCCGCTACAGACGTTCACGATAGCGTCCTTTTGCTTCACATCAGAGGCCAGAATGTTGGCTTTGACCACGTCATCGACATAAACGAAGTCAACTGATGCGGAACCGTCACCAAAGAGCGTGAGCGGCTGTCCCTGGTCGATGAGATCGAGCCAGCGGACCATGACCTCAACATATTTAGAACGGATATCCATACGCGGCCCAAACACGTTGAAGTAACGGAGCGTTGTTGTCGGCACATCGCGGAGATGCGCGAAGGCGCGCCCGAGCTGCTCGTTCGCGACTTTCGCCGCGCCGTAGACGGTCCTGCCGTTCAGCGGATGGTCCTCGTCGATCGGCAGTCGCATCGGCTCCCCGTACACGACCGCGCTGGACGCGAGGACCACGCGCGAGACCTTGGCATCGGCCGCTGCCTCGAGGACGTTGAACGTCCCGTCGACCATGACCTCCTGGCACTCGCGCGGCTGCTCCTGGCACCGAGTCCAGCGGAGCGCGGCCTGATGGAAGACAACGTCGGTCCCCGCGATATTCGCGCGGGTCGCCTCGCGATCGCGGATATCGACCTCCACCAAACGTGCGCGCCCCGTGGCGAGCGCTGCGGTGAGGTTCTCCGGGACGCCGCGCACCAGCGCGTCGAGCGCGATGACCTCGCGCGCACCGGCGGCGAGCGCCGCGTCCACAATGTGCGATCCGACGTTCCCGGCGCCGCCGGTAACGGCGACCCGCGCGCCCGACAGCGATCCCATCCCACGCAAGCCTAGCGGGCGGCACGCCGCTGGCAGGCGCGGGCTACCCCGCGGGGGCCATCATTTAGCCAGAGCTTAAGTGTCGCCCTGACGATCAGGCAAATACAGAAGAAGAGGAGGCTTAAGAACAAGTGAGTCTTCGGCAGTTCGTTCGTGACGAGGAAGGCCAGGGTCTGGTCGAATATGCACTCATCATCGCGGTCATCGCGATCGCGGTCATCATCGCGATGGTCTTCCTCCGCGGTCAGATCGAGAACATCTTCAGCAACATAGGCAACAACCTCACGTGATCGCCGCCGCGGCGGGCGCTCGCGAGGGCGTCCGTCGCGGCCGGTATCGTAAGCGGCACCACCGGCGCGTCCGAGGAGTGCCCTATGTCGTCTGAATCCATCGAGCGCATCAAGGAAACGTGGGAAGGCCGCGCCAAGAACACGCGACTGCATGGCACCTACGTGACGATGACCGACCGCAACCAGCGGGGGCTCGAGATCGACGAGGCCCTCCGCTACATACCCGTCGGGCAGCGCATCCTGGACGTCGGTTGCGGCAACGGCTATTCGAGCGCCATCTTCGCGAAGCAGGCCGAGCACATCGTTGCGATCGACTTCTCCGAGGCGATGATCGCGCGAGCGACGCGCGAATACGGAAACGTGCCGAACGTCACCTTCGAGGTGCGAGATGTCCTCGCGCCGCTTCCCTACGCAGCCGCGAGCTTCGGCGTGGCGGTCGCCCAGCGCTGCCTGATCAACCTCGCGTCGTGGGAGAACCAGCAGAGAGCGATCGAGAACATCGCACGCGTCATCCGGCCCGGTGGGCTGTTCGTGATGCAGGAGGGGTCACGTCAGGGCCGGCTGGCGCTGAACCAGCTGCGCCAGAGCATGGGCCTCCAGGCCATGCCGGACGTGCCGTTCAACACTGACTTCGATGAAGAGAAGCTGTGGCCCTTTCTCCGCCGTCACTTCGAGATCGTGGACGTCCGCCGGTATGGCCTGTACGACGTGATCGCGCGCGTCGTCCACCCGCTGCTCGTGGCGCCTGCGGAGCCGAGCTACGAGGCGAAGATCAACGACATCGCGCGCAAGATCGCCGGCACGAGCGACGCCGCCGGCGACGTGTCGCGCTGGTTCACGGCGGTCCTGCGGGTCAGCTCTTCTTCCGCATGAACTCCGACACGCTCGCCGTGACGCGGTCGATCTGACCGTCGGTCAGCTCGGGGTACATCGGCAGCGACAGGACTTCCCCTGCGATCTTCTCCGTGACCGGCAGATCGCCCTTCCGGTAGCCGAGGAACTGCGCCGCTTCCTGCATGTGGATCGGCACCGGGTAGTGGATCTGGGTCCCGATACCCTTCTCCGCGAGATACGAGCGCAGTGCGTCGCGCCGACCGCCGGGCACGCGGATCGCGTAGCAGTAGAAGACGTGCCGGCCACCCGCCGGGATCTCGGGCGTGATTATGTCGAGGCCGGTGAGCAGCTCGTTGTACCGCGCCGCGACGGCCTGGCGGCGCCCGGTCCATTCGTCGAGGCGCCGCAGCTTCACGCGGAGGATGGCGGCCTGGAGTTCGTCGAGCCGCGCGTTGTATCCAACGATCGGGTGGTAGTAGCGCATCGACTGACCGTGCTCGCGCAACGCGCGCAGATCGTCGGCGAGCTTGTCGTCGTTCGTCGTGATGCTGCCCGCCTCGCCGTACGCGCCGAGGTTCTTGCTGCAGTAGAAAGAGAAGCAGTTGACGCGTCCGCCGGCGCCCGCCTTGTTGCCGTCGTCAAGTCGTGCGCCGTGAGCCTGCGCCGCGTCCTCGATGATCGTGATGCCACGGTCCTGCGCGAGCTGGCGCAACGGCTTTAGATCGACGGTCCGCCCGTACAGGTGGACTGGGATGATCGCCTTCGTCCGCGGCGTCATGCGTGACGCGACGGAGCTGATGTCCATGAGCATCGACCGTTCGTCCACATCCACGAGGATCGGGCGGGCGTTCGCGTAGACGATCGCCTCGACCGTCGCGAAGAACGTGTGCGAGACGGTGATGACCTCGTCACCCGAGGACACGCCGCACGCGCGGATCGCGAGCTGCAACGCGTCTGTGCCAGATCCAACGCCGATCGCGTGGCTGGTGCCGCAGAACTCCGCCCATTCTTTGTCGAAAGCGCGGACGTTCGGTCCGATCGTGAGCTGCATGCTCTCGAGTACTTCGTCGATCGCCTGGCGGACCTCGTCACGGATCGTCGCGTACTGCGCCTTTAGGTCGACGAGTGGGATCTCCTGTGTCATGACGGTCATTTTGTCGCTCTCCCTTTCACTTCCGCACACTCTCTTCCAGCCACGCATATGCGTGCGGATAGATGCCGACGAAACACGCGAGGTCGGTGATGTCCTCCTTGAGCTGCACGGCAGGATTGCCCGCCCATACCGTGCGCGGCGCGATGCGGCGCTCCCGGACGACGCTTCCCGCGCCGATGAGCGCGTCTTCACCGATCTCGACGCCAGGGAGGATCGTGCTGTTCGCGCCCAGTCGCGCGCGGCTTCGCACGGTCGCGCCTTTCACGCACTGCAGGTAGGCCGGGCACTGTGGGTGCGGGTCGTCGGTGAAGACGACATGCGGGCCGAGGAATACCTCGTCCTCGATCGTGACGAGCTCGAGAAAGCACCCGGTGTGGATCCGCACGCGCGAGCCAACACGGTTGCCGAACTCCAGCGACGCGTGCGTGCCGACGGAGACGTCGTCACCGAGCACGTTGTCCTCTCGGATCGACGCGCCCTGACCTGTTTGAAGGCGGGCGCCGATCCTCGTGCCGGCGTAGATCGTGGTGAAGGGGCGGATGACCGAGTCAGGGCCGATCACCAGCGGGAGCTCGCCTTCTCTCTTTCCCCGTGGGGCCCGACCCAATACAACGTACTCGCCGACGATCGTGCCCGATCCGAGCTCGACGTTGGCAGCGATCACGGCCGTCGGGTGCACGACGACGCCGAGCGAGGTCACGCCTGCGCCGGCTCCGGACGCACCGGCTCCTGCCGATACGTTACGCGGGCGCCGCCCGAACGAAGCGAACGCATCCCCGCGTCGAGCACGCGAACGACACGCAGAGCCGCTTCGCCATCGCTTCGCGGCCGCTCGCCGGTACGTATGCAGTCGACGAAGTGTCGCATCTCCATCTGGAGTGCCTCGGTCCCAGAGAGGTGCGGGCTGCGCACATCGCCCGAACGGTAGGCGCGTAGAAGATCCTCACGCGACAGCTGCGTGACACCGTGGTCGTAGATCTTCACCTTCTCGACCGACTGCACGTCGTCGTACACCGCCATCCGCTTGTTTCCGATCACCACCATCGTCCGCAGCTTGCTCGGCGCGAGCCAGGAGAGATGGGCGTGTGCGACCGCGCCTGACGGGAAGCCCATGGTGAGGAAGACGACGTCCTCGATCTCAGGCTGCACATAGCACGCGCCCACGGATTGGACCCACTCGGGTTCCTCGTCGAGCCAGTACAGCGTGATCGACACGTCGTGCGGACCCAGATCCCAGAGCACGTTGATGTCGAATTGGTGCAGGCCGAGGTTCACGCGCTGGCTGTCGACGTAGTAGATCTTTCCGAGGTCGCCGCGCACGATCCGCTCGCGCACGTTCACCACCGCGGGGTTGTACACGAAGGTGTGGCCGACCATCAGCGTCTTACCGGCACGCTCGCTCGCGCGGATGATCGCCTCGGCGTCCTCGATCGTTCCGGCGATCGGCTTCTCGACGAAGACGTGCTTGCCGGCGGCGAACGCCTCCTCGGCGAGGCGCCGGTGCGTGCCGACAGGTGTTGCGATGCATACCGCGTCGACCTCTGGATCGGCGAACAGCTCGCGATGATCTGTCGTGGTGCGCACGGCCGGGAAGCGCTTGTGGATCGTCTGGAGACGCTCGTCCGAAAGATCCGCGACGGCCACGGGCATCGCGCCCGGTGCCTCACTGAGATTGCGGATGAGGTTCGGGCCCCAGTATCCGGCGCCGATGACGGCGACGCGCAGTGCGTTCATTCGCTTCGAAGTCTAATGGCGACCAGCGCGATTCCACGGGCCTCGATCGCTCCGACATGTACCTACTACGGCTGCGTTGTCCAGCGCGCGAACAGCAATGGCACCATCACGATCCGCGCGCCCGCGAGTGCTGCCGCGCCGCGAGTAGGGATGCGCCACCGCCGGCTAGCGCAACTAAACCCAGACCGCCGAACAACGCGATCGCAACGAAGAGCGGGACAAGCGGCGCGGGATCGCCAACTCGCGAGCGTGTTCAGGATGTTCGCGCCCCAGATCTCGTCATGGCATGTGAGCGCCGCGTGTTGCTGCTCAATGAACGCGCCCGGATCGCGCGCGAAGACGACGCCAATCGTCGCCACGCAGGGTTGTAGCGGACGGTGGGCTGCAACACGAGAACCGCGAACTGAGGACGATGGCGACGAGGACCGCGGGGCGCTGGTCATTGGCCCGTGACGGCACGGAGCTTGGTGAGATCGTCCTCGAGAAGCTTCAGGAGACGGCCGTACTCGGCGAAGTCGCTCCGCCTGAGCGCCTCCTGCGCCTGCAAGTAGTGGTCGCTGGCCGCCTTGACGAGCTCGGCGATCATGCCGGTCGCCGGTGGTGTCGTGACTGGTGGTGGCTGCGTCACCGGTGGAGTCGTGCCTGCGCCGAAGAGCGCGTCGAGCCCGGCCACGAAGGTCGGGGCCATCACGACGTGACGCTGCGTTGCCAGGATCACGCGCTGCAGCTGCGGGATCTTGCTCTGCGTCGCCTGCACGAACAGGCCCTCGACATAGACGAACGAGTTGCCGACCGGGAGCACGAGCAGATTGCCGCGGAAGCACTGCGATCCGCCGCCCTGCGGGCAGAGAAGGGTGAGCTGCTGCTTGATGGTCGCGTCGGCGTCGATGATGCCCTCGACCTGCAGCGGGCCGAAGATCTGCCGATCCCGCGAGAAGCGGAGCACTCGCAGCCTGCCGTATTCGGGCGGGTCCGCGCGGCCCGCGATCCACGCGACCATGTTGTCGCGCTGCCCGCCGGCAGGCGTCATCGGCACGAAGAGGATGAACTCCTTGCGGTCCGAGCCCGGCAGCCGCGTCGTGACGTAGTACGGCTCGATCGGCGCCTTCGACTGCCCCTGCTCCTGCACCTCGTTCGCGATCCGCCATGCGTCGCCGCGGTTGTAGAAGTTGTCGACGTCGGTCATGTGATAGATCGCGAACACCTGCGACTGGATCGAGAAGAGATCCTCCGGATAGCGCAGGTGGTCCTTGAGGCTCTGCGGCATCTCGGCCAGCGACTTGAAGAGGCTCGGGTAGATCGCGCGGAGGTTCCGCACGACCGGGTCCGTCTCGTCCACCACGTAATAGCGAACGGTGCCGTCGTATGCGTTCGTCACGACCTTCACGCTGTTCCGGATGTAGTTGAGATCGCCGTTGGACACGCGCGTTCCACCACGCACGAGCTCGTTGAAGCGCTCGCTGTACGGGTAGCGATCCCCGACCGTGTAGGCGTCGTTGATCCACCACAGCTGGCCGTCGGCGATGACGAGATAGGGGTCCTTGTCGTACTCGAGGAACGGCGCAAGGAGACGCTCGCGCTCGGCGATGTTGCGGTGGAACAGCAGACGGCTGTCGGAGCGGATCTGGTCGCTGAAGAGCAGGTTGGTCTCGCCGAAGCGGAGCGTGAAGAGCAGGCGGTCCCACAGCGAGCTCACGCCGACGCCGCCGCCGCCCGTGAAGCGGGTGCGCGCGTCGCTGCCTGCCTGCGGGTAGTCGAACTCCTCCGCAGCGCTGTCGACGATCACGTAGTCATTCGTGAGCTCGCCGTAGTAGATGCGTGGCTGGTCGATCTTCGGCTCGCCTTGCGGCGGGATGTCCTTCACGAGGAGCGCCGGCCTGCCTTCGCTGTCGACACCACCGACCGGCGTGAGGGCGGCGCCGATGCCATGCGTGAACTGCAGGTGGCGGTTGATCCAGGTCTGCTGCGCGAGCGAGGTCGTGTTGAGCTCGCGTGCCGACAGCATCACCGGCACCTCGCGACCGCCGATCGCATAGCGATCCACGTCCACGTCCACGAAGTCGTAGTACTGCTGCAGCGCCTGCATCTGGTCGAACGCCGGCAGGAGCCGGTGGTAGTCCCAGAGGCGGACCGAGAGCGTGTCGGAGAACTCTCGCGTCGCCTCGCCCTGACTCGGCGTGTCCGCGACGTCGAACTGCGACTCCTCGACCTTGTCAAGCGAGTACGCGGCGCGCGTGGCCGCGATGTTGCGCTCGAGGTAAGGACGCTCTTTGTTCAGCTGGTCAGGCGCGACCACGTAGTTCTGGACGACCGCTGGGTACACGCCGTTGATGAGGACGGTCGCGGCGAACCAGACGACGATCGCGCCGCCAAGGACCCACACGGTCCGCGCGAACGCGTTTGCGAAGCACGCGAGCGCCGCGATACCGACGATGACGGCGAGGATCGTGAGCGCGGGGATGCGCGCGTTGATGCTCGCGAAGCCTGCGCCGGTGAGGACCGGCTCCGTACGGAAGAGCAGGTCGTACTGGTCGAGGAGATAACCGAAGGCGACCAGGATGAGGAAGAGGCCGCCGAGCACCGAGAGGTGCGCGCGCGCCGGCCGCGCGAGAGCGAGCGCGGTGCGTCCGGCCACACCGAGGTCGCCGCGCGTGATCGTGCTCGTCGCGACACCGATGACGCCGCGCACCGCGTAGACGGCTACGACGCCGGCTGCGATCACGAGCACGGCGGCGATCGACCATCCGCGCGCGAACTCGAGGACCGGAAGCGTGAAGAAGTAGAAGCCGATGTCACGGCCAAAGACCGGATCGCTCACGCCGAACGGGACAGCATTGAGCCAGCGGAGCAGCTGATCCCATTGATCACCGCCCGCGATGCCGAAGAAGAACGCCGGGATCGCGATGACCCAGAGGAGACGCAGGGTCTGTGCGAGCGCGGAGGACCGCGGCCGTTCCGTGTCGACCACGACGCGCGGGACCTGTGGGCGGAGCGCGAGGTAGAGATTCGGTACGGCGACGACGAAGAAGATCAGGAAGAACGCGAGGAAGGCCCAGAAACCGGCCGTGTATCGGCGCAGGTAGACATCCTCGTAGCCGAGGCTGCGGAACCACAGCAGGTCGGTGAGGAACTCGTTAAGAGGGAGGAGCAGCAGCGGGACGAGGAGGAGGAAGAGGACGATGATGACGATCGCGACTCCGCGGCCCGACGGTGGTCGTGGTGTGCCGCCGCCGCGGCGGGTGCGAAGCGAAGATAGGTCCAGGTTCGACCAGTCGATGTTGCCCCAGTCGCGCTCGCCGTTCCCCCTTTTGTCCCTCACGGCCTCAGCATATGGGGAGATGCTCCGAAGGCTGGCGCTCGCCGCTGTCCTCGCCATGGCGATTGGCGCCTGCTCGCAGGCTCAGCCGGCACCGACGCCGACAAGCGGGTGCCCTGAACCCACGCGCACCGTGTTCGGGCAATCTCCGTTCGACATCGACAACCTCGCGACCTGGCGGAAGGAGCTGGCCGCGGGCGGCTCGTGCGAGACGGTCACCGCCGCCTACAACGCGCGCCTCGACGAGAAGAAATCGGAGCAGCTCTTCGCGAACGCCAGCACCTTCGCGATGATCGGCCGTGTCACCGATGCCGCGAGCGGCGCTCCGGTCGATCAGGTGTGCATCACGCCCGGAAAGCCCGGACAGATCTGCTGGGCTCGCACCGACAAAGACGGCTGGTACCTGCTCGACCTGGGCGCGGTGTTCGCGAAGGAAGGCTTCTTCGAGATCTTCTTCGTGAAGACGGGCTACCCGGAGCAGCACTCGGTCTCGCGGATGCTCAGCGGTCGCGCGCGGATCGATTACCAGATGACGAAGTGATCACCGCGGAACCACATACGCGACCTCGCAATAGCCGTTAGCGGCGCGCGCAAGACCGCGATCACAGGTCACGAGTGTGGCGCCGCTCAGTCTTGCGATGATCGCGTAGAACGCGTCATAGGCGGCGAATCGATCGCGTAGCGCGAACGCCTCGCCGACCAGAGGCACGATCGCGACTCGCTGCAGGTGGAGCGTTCGCAAACGGAAGAGCGCCCCGAGAGCGTCGTCGATGACGATCTCGCGGCGGTGCGTCATTCCTCGGATCGCAGAGAACACTTCAGCGTCGAAATGCACAGGGACGCGCGGCAGCTCGTTCCTCAGGACTGCGGCGACTGACGTGGTTGCGCGCGATCGGGCAACCAGTAGCTCGACCGCAGCGGACGCGTCCAGGACGATCAGGGCCGCCTACGCGCGGTCGATCGCATCGCGGATCCTGCGTACGGCAGCCGCGCCCATGCCCGGCTTGTACCCGGGTATGGGAGGCAACGAGGTCATTTCGTCGAGCCAGTCGTTGATCGTGTTTGGCTCATCGAGGTTGTCCTCGAGGATCTGGATCACGTACTTACTCATCGACACGCCCTTGCGGGCGGCCTTCGTGCGGATACGGCGCTGGAGCCGCACAGGCATGCCGCGGATCTGGAGATCGACCTTCTCTTTGCCAGCCATCGACTCAAGTATGCATGCACTAATGCATGCGCTCAAGTGTCTGTACGGCGCCCACCGAAGCCTGTGGATTCTGGGTCAAGCGTTGCGCGCCCGCACCTCAGCGAAGAGATCGAGATATGTCTCGACGACGCGCGGCCACGTGTAGGTCCGCTCGACGAATGCCTGGCCCGACGCGCCAAGGCGCGACGCGAGCTGCGGTCGGCCGATGAGCATCTCGGAGATCTCGGCGTACTCGGCCGCACTCCGGTACGCGACGCCGGCGCCCGCGCGGTACGTCATCCCCCACACCACCGGCGAACGTGCGTCGCAGATCACCGGCCGGCCGCAGGCCCACGCCTCGAGCGCGATGATCGAGAGCGACTCGAGCAGGCTCGGCTGCACGAGCGCCACGCAACCCGCGAGCGCGTCGAACTTGTCCTCGTCCGAGGTGCGGCCGAGAAGCCGGATGTCCGGACGATCGGGCACAGGCATCTCGCGGTGGCCCATGAGCACGAG